>JAQGHK010000162.1 GCA_028288875.1 Phycisphaerales bacterium
TGGATCACTGGCCCGCAGAGATGACGGTCGCCGCCTTTCTGGATGCCATGCGCCGCCCCACGGCCAGCGGCAATGAAACATTTTTGTCGGAGCTTCTGCTGTCGGCCGGGTGTGAGCAGCGTGACGAGTGGCAGCACCTCGATTGCCGGCCGGTGGATCGAAAACTGGCGGAGACGTATTTCGCATGCGTTTACGGTCGCGATGCGGACCGGGTGGAAGCGTTTCTTCGGTCGCGCTTCGGCGAACGTGCCGGGCCGAGCGACGGGCTGGCCAATGAAGCGTGGGCGCGTGCGTTTGCCGACTATTGGAGCTCGAGTGCCCGGCGTCGATTTCTCGGCTTGAGTCGGATTTACACGCTCGTTTGCGAGATCGGTCGGTACGCCGCTTTAGACGCCCTGCGCGCCGCCGGCCGCGAGTGGACGGTCTCTATTGATGCCGAAAGCGGCGGCGGCGAGCGCATCGCCAACCTGCTGGGCATTCGCGTTGATCCTTCGGAACGGATGACGACGGCCGAACTGCTTCAGTCGATCAAGGACGCGATGGCGCAGCTGAGCGCCAGGACGGCGTTGATTGCGCAGGCCGTTTGGTTCCAGGATCAGACGGCCGCGACGGTCGCGAAGAAGCTGAAGGTGTCAGAATCGGCGATCAGTCAGCAGTTGAAAGCCGCGCGGGAGGCTGTTCGTAACTATCTGACAAATAAAGGGTTTCCGGATGCCGGGATGGGCAGCCGGTGAGTATGCCGCTTGCTGGCGGGAATAAATTGTTGGCGGCTCCTTAAGTTTGCCGGGCGGCCGGCGACGAAGGACCATTGGAAGCATTGAATGAGCGTTGACCCGAACAATCAATCCGCGCTGGATTCCATCCGCCTGCGTGCGGAGCAGATTGGCCGGTCGCCGCCTGCGCCGGTGGCAGGGCGGGTCGATCCTTCGCTGCTGGCGGCGCTTCGCGACGGCACGATTTCGATCAGCGATCTCGACGACACCACGCTGGAAGCCTGCCGGCAGGCTATCGGGCTGAGCGGCCTGGCGGAGTTGGTGTTCGCCGACGTGTCCGAACAGGAAGATGACCGGGCAGATCAAGGACCCATCTCGAGCCAATCCTCGCTGAAATTCAAAATGCAGCAGGGCCCGCCGTGGTGGCAACGTTCGCGCGGTTGGGTGGCCATCGCGGCATCGGTCGCCCTCGTCGCCGGCGCGGTCGTCCTGCTGCGGCCGGGCGAACGTGCTAGCGGGCCGGTGGCGGTGAATCGGGCGGTGCTGCCGTCCGTTACCCCGACGATCTTGAACCCTAAAGCGCCCGATCTTTCGCCGGCCCACGGCCGTCCTGGCTTTGAAAAGACTGAATCAACGACGCTGGGCGGCGCGGTCGCCGAGCGCCACCAGGCGTGGCGGCTCGCAACGGTGGTCGTGCAATCGTCGGCCGGCTATGGCAGCGGGGTCTCGATCGATGAAGCGGGGTGGATCCTGACCAATTACCGCGTGGTGGCCGACGCCGTTCAGACGGCGGCCTTCACGGGCGGGGCGGCAAGCGTCGGTGTCATCGGGCCGGCCGTTGAAGCGGGCAAACTCAAGGCGCGACCCGCCGTCAACGCAACGGTCTATCGCGTCGATCCGATTCATGATCTGGCCCTCTTGAAACTTAATTCGTCCCCGACGGGCCAACCGAAATTGCCCTCCATAAAGCTGGCGAATGTCGTTAGTTCTGATCCGGATGCGGTCTGCTACATGATCGGTTCCGCACCCGGTCAACCGGCGTGGCATGTTTCGCCGACCAATATCGTTAAGCGGGCCGTTCTGCCCGCCGCCGATCAAGATGCCGTGCGATGGCGCAATAACCTGCTCGTCACCGACCTGCCAATCACCGCCGGCGACTGCGGCGGTCCGTTGCTCAATTCCGCGGGCGAGTTAATCGGCCTGAATTTTTCCGCCGGGCCGAAGCAGGGCAACGAACCACGCGGCTGGCACACCGCGCTCCCGGAGCTGACGGCGTTTGTGGCCGCGCTGCCGACCTCGCCCGAAGCCATGCCGCTTGACCTGTTCAGCGCGGGCACCGGCGATGCCGTCCCGGCCTCTCCGGTGATTGAAGGTCAAACCCCCAATCGGCCGGCCGCTGTGACGTATCCGTTTCTCGGCCGCGCGACGGGCAAAACGCTCGCCGCCGTGAGCTATTACCGCTTTGGGGCAGCCGATCCGGCCGACGCCGGCCCTCGCGCGACCGCCTTGCTGCCGCGCGGTGTTTGGGGCGTGCCGCCGGACGGCACATTGGATTTCGATGTCTGCCTCGGCCGCCGCGCCGACGGCAAGGTCTTGATCGGCTACGTCAACGCCGACCGCGTTGTCGACGAGATTCGTGCGATGGACTCGGTGACCGGCAAGCTGCTCATCATCTGGCGCCGCGCGGTCGATGGCGCGTGGCACGCCGATTTGCCGACATCGGCCGATGCCTTCATCGACTCCGCCCGCATCGGCCAAGCCCACGCCGACGTACTGCGCCAGATGATCGACGACAGCCGATCCGCAAAATGACGGACGACCGCCGTTCAATGCCAGTCGGCACGTCAGTCGGATGCGCCCGCCGGCTCGGTGGCAGGCTCGGAGGCCGGCTGTGTCGCTGCAGAGGCGAAAGTCAGGTCGCCGGGGTCACCGGCGTATACGACGCCTGCCCAGAAGAACGGGTGCCCACACGATTGCTCGGCCCGGGTCTGCGCCAACGCATCGAGCTGGGCGTGATGAAACGCCCTATAGCGTGGCTCGGCCGCCTGGTTCGGGCTGCCCAGCCAGCGATTATAGAAATTCTCGATCTGCGCCGGCGCCTTGTCGGCCGGCACCTGCCACATGCTCATCGTCAGCGAGCGAGCGCCCGCCATCAGGAACGCCTGGCGCAGGCCGGCAACGCCTTGCGTGGTGACGTCGCCGAGGCCCGTTTCGCAGGCGGTGAGGTTGACCAGTTGCGTGTTGCGCAGGTCCATGCCGGTGACGACGTACGCGGTCAGCAGGCCATTGCCGACGATGAGGGGGGTAGTCCAGTCCAGCCGGCGGGCGTGTGCGTCGGCGGCGCTGATCAATTCGTCGTCGTGGCGGTAATAGGTAGCCGCTTCGAGCTGCCACGTATTAGCACCGGCCAACACCAGCATCGATCGCAGGAGTGGGTTGTCCCACGCGGCCGGGTTCGCCGGACGGTCGAGCATGTAGCCGTGCGTGGCGAATTGAAGAATGGTGGGCCCGCGCACCGCCACGACGGCCTCTTCGGTCGCCTCGCGTTTTTCCAGCAACGTGACCTTCCACCCGCGGTCTCGCAGCTTATCGGCGGTGGATTCGACCAGATGCGCCAGCGATGGCAACTGCTGCCAATCCCGCCGCGGCTCATTGATCGGTTCGCCGCCGAGCCGCGGAGCGAATTTTGCCGGCTGCGCGGTCGGCTTCACGCGCGCTCCTCGGACGCGCACTTCATCGGCTGCGGCAAGATCCGAAACAAGCGTCGCGGTCGGTAAGGAAAAATCAGGATCGCCCACGAGCACGGCCGTCGGCGGGCCGGCTGATGCGGGGGGAGGATTGCTCGCCAGCCGGGCCAAGTCACGGCCGGTGTTGAGGTAGACGAATTCGAAATCCTCGGCCAGATAGTGAATCGCGCCGTGGTCATTGGTGCTGGCGAGGGCTTCGAATGGCATTATTGAAAGCTGCCCGTCCGCAGCCAGGTAGATCCGGTCGACGTCACCGAGCAGCACCGCCGCCGGCGCCCATGCCAATCCACGCAGCCTCGACGCGATCCCCGCCAGATCGCGTTCAGATTTCTGCCAGCCGCGCTTGGTCATGGACCCGTCGCCGAACTGGCTAATTGCCAGCTTCAGGGCGCCGCGGTATTCGAACACGGCAAGATCAATCACGGCTGCGTCACCGAGGTCTTTCACCCCGATCGAGTGAGTCGTCACCACAAAGGCCGCGTATCGCGGCGCCTGCCAGCGACCCTCGTCAAACGCGTACGGCCGATAGACAAAGTACTCCACTAACGCCTGACGCGGGCCGAGTGCCCGCTGCGTGTCGGCGGACTTGACCATAGGGAACGTCGCCTGCCGGGCGTAGGCCGGGTTGGTGCGGCGCAATCGCTGTTCGATCTCCGTCAGCGACGCGGACCATTGTGTAAGCTGCTGCGACACCGCCGCGGCATTAGGTTTGGCGGGCGCGCCGCCCGCCAAGGCGTCGCTCTCCTGTGAAGCGGCCGATTGCGACATCACGAGGTCGGCGTACTGCCGGCGCAGCGTCTGGCGCCGGTCCCATACCGCCCGCCATTCCGGGTTCGCACTGCCGTAGGCAGCCTGAAGTGCACCTTGTTCCTGGCGGCTGACTTCGGGAAGCAGCTGTTTGTAAAGTAGTGCGGCCCCGAAGCCGGCGGAGGCGGGCGTACGGCCGGCGACTGCCAGGCCGACTCCGACCTCGGCAGCTTCCGAATTCCAGAACCCCAAGTACGCGGCCTTTTGCTCGTCGGGCAAGGCCGGGAAGTTTTTCGACGCAGTTAACCATGCCGCCACCTGCGATTTGAGCAGGTAATAAGCTGAGTCGTGCCAGCGGCCATTCTGCGCCGCTGCCATTCCGCAGTTCTTGGTAATCATTCCCGCGCCGATCGGATCTTCCGCGTAGTGCCGTTCGAAGATCTGCACGGACTGCTGCAGATAATTCAGGGCCAGTTCCTTTTTCCCGAGCGCCAACAGTTCGCTGGCGACCTCGTTAAGGCTGATGGCGAAATTAACACTGTCATGATCCAACAGGCGGTATTGCATCTGAAAGGCGCCCGAGACGTCGTATCGCGCCAGCCGCGGAAGTTTCAGGTCTTTAAAGCACCGCGCAATGGCTAAGAGAGTGTTGGCCTTTGCCAGCGAATCGGCCGGGTCAAGCTCCTGCCGCATCTGGTAGGCGCTCCACGAATAGCCCAAAGCCGGCAGCGGATGGTGGAGCGTGAGCAGGGTAGCAGCGACATTATCCATGGCTCGTGCTGTGTCGAATCCATAGCCATTGCCGAGCCGTTGCCGCATCTCCAGCCCGGTCAGATGACACGCAAGCGCTTCCTTCGTTCGGCCAAGTTGCGCCAGGCAGATGCCGTAGCCCTCGGCACAGTCGGCTGTTTCCCAGGAGTCGCCTCTAAACCGCTCGCGCGAGTACGCCAAGGCGGACTCAAACGTTGCCAAGGCTTCGGCGGTGCGCCCCATTCGGATATAGCAGTTGCCGATATTTTCATACGACCGCAAACAATTGGCCCGGTCCAGGCCCTCGATTTGCTCCAGCATCCTTAATGCCCCGGCGCAATTCCGCAGCGCCTCGGAGGGCCGCCCTAGCGCCAGGAGCGAAGAACTGACGGCGTTCATCGCCTCGGCAGTTGAAGGCGTGTCGCCCGTCATGCAGCGCTGGCAAACCGCCAATGCATCCTGCGCGACCGCCAGCGCTTCCTGCGGGCGACCGAGCGCGTTGAGCACGATCCACGTTCTCATTTTCGTCGACACGACGGACGGATTGTCCGCGCCAAACACCGCGACATACGTTTCTGTCACCTGCTTGCTGACTTTGATCGCGTTATCCCAGTCAGATTTGGCGATCAAGGACTTGTAGGTTTCCCACCCAGCGGTTGCGTCGCACACCTGTCTCCATTGGTCCCGCGTTGCCTTGGCGAGTATCCGCAAATCAATGACAAGCCAGCGCGTCTGTTGTGTCTCCCACCAATCCCGCCCTTGTTGGACTTCTCGTATGACAAGTGCGTTCTCGGCGGCCTTGAGCGCGTCGCGGACCTTGCCCGGCCGCTCCGGCTTAGCAATCACACGGTGAGCGGCCCCTTCCTCGTTGTCGACGGTTTTCTGGAGATCGGGGGGAAGCGTGTGCGAGTGTCGCCGGGTTGCCGGCGCAGGCCCGGCAGCCCCGGCGGTCGCAGCAAGCGCCAAGGCGACCGCTAGCGCCGCGTAGCCCGACCGCCGGCTCTGGCGACCGCCTCGGGTCTTGGCAAATGGTGGCCACCCCATTCCTGCGAACATAAGTCCCTGTTCTGCCAAACGAAACAAAAATTATCTCTTCGTGCTTAAGTTCTTTGCCGGCCGAGCGACAGAAGGGTGTGGAAACCAAACCCTTCAAGGAGCCTGCAATGAACGCCAAGACCAAAGAACAGATTCAGAACGCCTTCGGAACATTAGTGATCGTCGCCATCATCCTCTTCACGACCGGCACCGGCGCGAAGCTGATCACCTACGGCCGGACGCTGATCAACGGCAACCAGACCGTGCCGCCCGTCGATCCCTCGCTGGTGTACAAGCCCTACAGCCAGCAGATTGCGCCGAAGCTGATGGACCGAACCGAGCTGAACGATCGGATCGGAGCCATTGTTGGCACCTCACCTGCCAGCACCGCGACCCAGCCCGGGCGCTAACGCCACCGCGCCCCTCGTCGAAGCTAATCCGAGTTTATCCCCCAACCCTCATTTCCAAGGAGCATGTCATGAACGCCAAATCGTCTGTTGCCCGTCGGATCACCTTGATCGCCCTGATGGCCTATTTCATCCTGGCCCGAATCGCGTTTGCGAACGAGTCGATCTTCCGCAACGCGTTGTCATCGACGGTCTTCGTTGTTAGCCCGCTGAGTAACGGCCAGTTTGAACTCGGCAGCGGCGTGGTGATCGACCGCCAGCAGTGTACCGCCGTAACGGCCTGGCACGTCGTGCAGAACCGGCAAAATACGATCGTCTTCTTCGCGGCGCACGACGAGAACGGCAAGATCATTACGAGCCCCGCCTATTACACCCAGCACGCCCGGGAACTGGGCATTCATGCCGCCGTGGTGGCGGGAGATCCGAACAGGGACGTGGCGGTGCTGCAACTGGATTCGATGCCGATCGACGCCACGCCCGTTTCGCTGGCCGCCGCGAGTCCGCTCACCGCGGAGAACGTGCACGCCATCGGTAATTCCGGCGTCGATGACGGCACGCTGTGGCGCTACAGCTCGGGCACGGTCCGCTCGGTGTACGAAAAGACATTGCACTACAAGCACGAGGACGGAACCGTCCAGCAGGTGACGGCCAAGATCGTCGAAACCCAATGCCCTACGAACCCCGGCGACAGCGGCGGCCCGATTTTGAACGACGCCGGCGAACTGGTCGCCATCACGACGGGCTCGAAAGGCGACGAAACCAATGTCGAATACGGAATCGATGTGACTGAAATCCGCACGGTCGTGAATAATGCGGGCTTGGCGTGCGGGTCGCCAAGTACGAACTTCGCCGCACCGGCCCCGAGCCTGCAACCGATCCGCCCGTTCCCGCCGATCTCGGCTGTGCAACCAGAACCAAGCCGTCAGCCTGCCGCTGCCCCGACCGAGCAGCCGCCCACGGTCAGCGGCGAAGCGAATGCCTCGGTCGTCGCGATCCGGACCGTGCCCGACGTGACCGTCAACGGACAACGCGGCCTGGAAATCCATATCGACCTGCAGGCCAACAACCTCGAAGCCGTTCCCTGCACGGTCGCCGCGATCATCGCCGACGAAAACGGCCGACCCCTGCCGGCCGCGAGCGACGCCTACCGCATTCCCGACGGTCGCAGCCGGGCCGTGGTCGGCCGGATCGTTTCACTCTACGACCACTCCCGGATCAACGACATCGTTCTGTTCATTCCGTACGACGAGCTGACCCGCGGCCTGCAGGACAGCAATCTGTACTCGTACACGATCTATGTCGATCTCTACGACCAGCCTCTGCACCGCTGGCTGATCAAAACCCCCGGCCAAGCCCTCTTCCGCCTGCGTGTGCCACAGGCGTAACTGCTGGTCGACCCGAGCAACATCAAGCGCCGACGGCCCGGTTCCAACCCGGGCCGTCAGTCTTTGGTTCGTTCAGCCACGGTGCGCGGAAGGCCCTTGACCGCCCGTTGCAACCCTCAGAAAACATCGGAAGGTGATGTGATCGTGGGCGACGTCGAGAAACCCACGCGTCAATGTCGGCTGATGTAATGAGCTGCCGCCTGTTCCTATTTTACGAACAGCGGGCGAGCTGGGCATGACTCATAACCGCGACAACTCTGAGCAGTGTTGTCGGCAAGCTGCACGCGGCTCTGTCGGCCGCGCATCCGCTGATGGGTTTATCGTGACGGCCTGACTTCCAGCGGTTTTGCCGCAACCGTCGCGTTAGGCGCGTCCGCCTTTGGCGCATTCGACGACGGCAGGTGCTCGGGCACCTGCATCGTGGCCACGCCGATCCGGCTGTCGGCCATGCCGTAATAGATGTCGAACCGGTCGGGCATGCCTAAGTCATCCCGGCGATCGATACCGGTCGGAAATACGACGTTCGCCACCACGCCGTCTCGCTCCTGCGGCACCTTCGGCTCAAGGACGGGGTCTTTCGAGCGATACAGGATTGTTCGCGGGTGCGTCTGCGAAAGGATCATCACGCCGGCCGAATAGCAGAGCTGCTTGCCCCCGGTTGCCGGGCTGGGCTCTACATGCACGCCGTGATAGACGATCATCCACCCGTGCCGCGTGAGGATCGGGGGTGTCCCGCCGCCGATTTTGAGCTGCTCCCACGGCGCGACCGGCGTGGCCAGCCGGTGGTGCGAATTGAAGCATCCGAGGCGGCCGGGCGGGGCAGTATCCAGTCCGTTGATCGCCATCGGGCAGTAGGAGATCCAGATGCTTTCATAGTCAGGATTCACCGGCCGCGGATGATCCCGGCGCACGGTCTCTTCCGGCGTCGATCCTGCGAATAACGGTCGGTGCAGCATCGCCAACTCCATCTTGCCGCAGTGGCTGGGAACGGCGACCGGGAACAGGCTAGCGTCCTTATTGTCGACGCGAACGAAGTCGATGCCGCGATACGGTTCGAAGGTCGCCAAGCCGATCCGGGTCCAGTGCAACAGGTCCGTGGATACCGCCAACGCGATGCGTGGCCCGAGTGCAGTGCGCGCCGTGTACGTCATCAGATAACGCTCAAGGGCGTCGACGAACGTAATCCGTGGGTCCTCGCAGCCGGCGTTACCGTCTACGCCGAGTTCGTAATCGGCCTCCGGCTCAAGCGCGACGCCGAGCCGTTCGACCCCGGCAGGATTGCCGGCCGAATCGAACTGCACGCGGGCAATACCGATCCGTGAATAGTTGTTTTGGCCAACTAATCGTGGAAATAGGTAGAGCGCTCCGTCCGGCCCGCGCGCCGCAGCCGGATTGAGTACGCCCTCCACTTCGTGTGGATTGCCGGGCTCCGGCTCCATCAGCAAACCACGGCGGACGAGTTGGAAATCGCTCATCGTTCGTCCTCCGGCTTGAGGGCGGTTGGCCCGTCCCCGAGGCACGCGATGATCGCTTCGATCACTCGCTTGGTTTCGTTCGGGTCCCGCACCTGGATCGACAGTGCCCCGGCTTCCTTCGCAGGGTAATCATTGCCGCCGGGGAAAAGGGCGTCGCCAATGAAGATCATTTCGCTGATCGCGATGCCCAGCGTGTCGCGCAATTTGCGGATGCCGTAGGCCTTATCGATCCCCGGCTTGGTGATGTCGATCGACGTCGTACCGCCGAGATTCACTGCGAATTCCGGGATCATCCCGATTAGGATCGTGCGAATCTTCTTACGCTTACTGAAGTCCGCGTCCCACTGTTTTTTCTCCTCGATCGGCGCCTCCTGCCCCAGTGCCGAGAACGTGACCTGACTACCCCGGTCCTCGATCTGCTCGCCCCAGGTCTTGGCCGCAGTAAAGCCGGCCGCTACGACCGCCTGTGTCAACGATCGCGTGATCTTCTCTTTCTGGTCTACCGTGAAGTTCTCCGCATACAACTGCGTCCACGTCCCGGCGTACTGGTAGAATTTCGTCCCACAGGTCGGCAATAGCGAGAGCTGCCCGAGCTGCTCCCCGCTCACTTGGTCTGTCGCAAGATTCGCCAAAACCTGCTTCTGAAACTGCGGCCAATCCCCGCCCGATATAACGGCGACCTTTACGACGCGCATCAGTTCGCCCAGCAGCGCCGCCATGTCCACGTCGAGCGCAGACTTGCTCTCGGCCAGGGTCCCATCCAGATCAAAAACAATGAGCTTCTTCATAAGCCTGATGTTACGTCGATAGCAGTCGGTAAATATAGTTGTTTTGGATCCGCGCCTCGCCCGTCACGGGCGGCGCGGTGTTGACGGGCGCGTGTCGCGGTAGGCAGAAGGTGAAGCACGTGCCGGCGTTTACGCCGAACCCACGGGCGAAATCGCCGCCGCATAGATCAGGCCTGCCTTAAATGATCAAGGCAGGCCTGATCGCCTGCTGCTATTTCTTAGGCACTAATTCCATTCCGCATTTCGGACACTTGCCGGGTGTGCCGACGACTACATCCGGATGCATGGTGCACGTGTACATCTGCATGGGCATTGTGGTGGCCATCGGACTGCTGGCCATCGTTTTGTCGTTGCCGGGCATTGAACCCATTGTGTGCATCGAGTCCTTCGAGTTCATTGAATCGCCATTTGCTTTGCAGCCGCCGGCGATGAGCATGAGACCGAGTGCTACGCTTGAGATCCAGATCCTGTTCATATCACGTACTCCTTCTTAAAGGACGACCAATAAACGGCCGCCCCGGACTGAGGCATGACGCCCGAACGCCGGGCGTCTGATGAGAATATTGCACGGCCGATGGTCTGCGCATCGCCGGGCTTTGCGTTCCCAACACCTTATCTCCGCGGCTCAAAGGTCTGCGGGTTAAGGGTTGGTATTGCTTGTGGCCGCGTGTGCTCCGCCCGTCCGTTGATCGTCTGCCAAAGCCAAATGGCAACGCCGGCCGCCGCGAGGGCAAGGCTGAGAAGTTGACCCATGGTCAACCAGCCGAAGGCGATAAATCCGAGCTGCGGATCGGGCTGGCGGGTAAATTCGGTTGTGAATCGGACGACGCCGTAGGCCAGCAAGAAAGCGCTGGCCGTCCATCCGGCTGTCGACCGGAAGTGCCGGAAAATGAGCAGCGTCACCCCGAGCAGCA
>JAQGHK010000193.1 GCA_028288875.1 Phycisphaerales bacterium
GCTGTCCAGTGACACGATTCCTGAGCAGCAAATGTTTGACCTGGCCGTTAACACGCTGCGTACAAAACTGATCAACATTCCCGGCATTCAGGTGCCTTATCCCTATGGCGGCAAGCAGCGCCAGGTCATGGTCGATATCGATCCGGAACGTCTCTACGCCCGCGGTATCTCACCGGCCGACGTGTCGACTGCTGTCAATTCGCAGAGCATCATCGTGCCTGCCGGTACGGTGAAAATCGGGCCGCAGGAGTATCAGGTTCGACTGAATGCGAGCCCGGACCAAGTCGCGCAGATCAAGGATCTGCCGATCAAAACGCTGTCCAATCCGGACGGAACCAAGACGACGATCTTCCTCCGCGATGTCGCAAATGTCCGTGACGGCTTTCAGGTTCAGACGAATATCGTGCACTCGGACGGCAAGCGCGGCGTGCTGATCTCGATCTATAAGAACGGCAACGCTTCCACGCTCGATGTCGTCGACAATGTGAAGAAAATGCTGCCTGATTTGCAGGCGGCCTTACCACCGGGCGCTCGTGAAGGGCTGAAAATCACGCCGCTATTCGATCAATCGGTGTTCGTCCGGGCGAGCGTTGAGGGCGTCGTGAAAGAAGCCGCCATCGCTGCCGGCCTGACCGGGCTGATGATCCTGCTGTTCCTGGGCTCATGGCGCAGCACGTTGATCGTCGTGATCTCGATTCCGTTGTCGATTCTGGTGTCGATCATCATCATGGGATCAATCGGCGAAACGCTGAACACCATGACCCTTGGCGGCATGGCGCTGGCCGTTGGTATTCTGGTCGATGACGCGACTGTCTCGATCGAGAACATCCACCGCAATCTGCACATGAAAAAGCGGCTGGTGCAGGCCATTCTGGATGGTGCTCAGGAAATCGCCGTGCCGGCGTTTGTTTCGACGTTGTGTATCTGTATCGTGTTCGCGCCGGTCGTTCTGATCGCCGGTGCTGCCAAGTACCTGTTTACGCCGCTGGCGCTGGCAGTCGTGTTTGCGATGATGACCAGCTACGTCCTCAGCCGCACGCTGGTGCCCACGATGGTGCACTACCTGTTGGCCGGCGAAGTGGAAATGTACGGCGGCGAATTGGATCCGGAAGATCCGCACGCCAAGGCCGCTCTGGAAGCCAAGGGCGAGCACGGCTCGCAATGGAAGCCGGCGAAGAAATCGCGCTTTGCATTAAAGCTGTCATTGATCGTGATTGCAGGCGTTCTCGCCGCGCTGGTTTTCCTGCTGACGGCGACGCCGGTCGGAGCCGCCATGCCGTGGGCCAGCACGCCGCTGAAGAATTTCGGCGCGTGGGCTGCAGCCAATCCGATCGATGTGATCGAATACTTGATCATCTTGGCAATCTGCAGCTTTGTCCTATGGCTGTGTGCCAAGTACGACCTCATCTGGAGGGTGCACTTTGCCTTCAACCGTCAGTTCGAGCGGATGCAGCGTTTCTACGGCAGTTGCCTGGCTTGGACGCTGACACACCGCGCTGCTTTCGCCTCCGCCTTTGGCGTGGCGGTCGTGGCCTCGCTCATCTTGTTCTCGTTTGTCGGTCGAGACTTCTTCCCGAGCATCGATGCTGGCCAGATTCGCCTCCACGTTCGCACGCCGGCCGGCACGCGAATCGAGCAGACCGAGCGCTACTACGGGCAGGTGCAGGACGTCGTTCGCAAGATCGTTCCGGCCAGTGAAGTATCGGTGATGCTCGACAACATGGGCATTCCGAACAGCGGTATCAACCTGTCGCTTAGTGACGGCTCGGTGAACGCGCCATCCGAAGGCGAAGTGCTGGTGTCGCTCAAGGAAGGGCACAAGCCGACCGAGCAGTACATCCGCCAGATTCGCAAGGCCGTTGCAGCAGAGCTGCCGGACCTTCAGGTCTGGTCGGCGCCGGCTGATATCGCGACGCAGGTGTTGAACTTCGGTTTGCCCGCTGCCGTCGATGTGCAGATCGCCGGGCCGCTGCGGAACGCATCTGAAAATCAAAAATTGATTGGCGAGCTGTCGCAAGAGCTGGCGACGGTTCCTGGTGTCACTGATCGCCGGCTGCAGCAGGTCAGTTCCGCGCCGGATATTCGCCTGAATGTGGATCGAACGTTGGCGGGCCAGTTGGGCCTCACGCAGCGTGACGTGGCTAGCGATCTGCTGGTCTCCCTAAGCAGCAGCAGCCAGACCGCTCCGAACTTCTGGCTGAATCCGGCCAACGGCATCAACTACAGCATCTTCGTGCAGACGCCGCAGTATAAAATCGAAACGCCCAATGACCTGACGAACACGCCGGTCATCGCGGCGGCCAGTGGATCGGACGGTCAGTCGCAGATCTTGGCGAATCTCGCTACGCTCAGCCGTGGTGCGTCGGCCAGCAATATCACACACCGTGATATCGCGCCGACTTACGATGTGCTGCTGGGCGTGGAGCATCTCGACCTCGGCCGCGTCTCGACGCAGGTGCAGGGCCTGGTCGACAAGTACCGCGGCAAGCTCCCTGTCGGTTCGACCATCGCGTTGCGCGGCCAAGTCCAAAGCATGAACGATTCGTTCACTGGCCTGGGCGTCGGGCTGATCTTTGCCGTCGTGCTGGTGTATCTGCTCATGGTCGTGAACTTCCAGAGCTGGGTGGACCCGCTGATCATTCTGATGGCCCTGCCCGGCGCGGCGGCCGGCATCATCTGGATGCTGTGGGGCACCAACACCACGTTCAGCGTGCCGGCTCTGATGGGCGCGCTCATGAGCATCGGCGTGGCGACGGCGAACAGCATTCTGCTGATCACCTTTGCCAACGATCAACGGCGCGACATGGGCATGAACGCCCACGACGCCGCACTCAGCGCCGGCCTGACGCGTCTGCGTCCCGTCATCATGACCGCCACCGCCATGATCATCGGCATGTTGCCGATGAGCCTGGGCCTGGGTGAAGGCGGCGAACAGAACGCACCGCTCGGGCGCGCCGTTATCGGCGGACTGCTGATGGCGACCGTGGCGACCCTCTTTTTCGTCCCGATTATGTACAGCCTGCTGCGGAAGAAAGCCCCGCAAACGCAGGTCGAGAAGGAACTGCAATGACCGACGTAAACCCCACAATCCCTCGCCCGCCGGCGGACGAAACCCGGCCCTACAGCGGCCCCGGTCGCGATGAAGGCCACGCCGTTGCCAAGAACAACCATGGCTCCGATCACGGCCAGGAAGGTCCTTTTAAAGACCTCGAGCCGATCGGCACGGGCAAGGCCATTCTGTTCGCCGCCATCTTTGTCGTGATGTTCGCCGTGCTGTTCGTGCTTGGCTTCATCCCGCGTCACAACGCGCGCGGTGAGGCCGAGAAGGAAGTGGCCGACGTGGCGAATGACAAGCCCGTCGTGGGCGTGGCCCGGCCGAAGCCGCCGACGGTGTTCCCGACGCTGGAAGTGCCCGGCGATGCGCAGGCGTTTCAAATCACCAGCATTTATCCCCGCGCCAGCGGCTACCTGAAGCGCCGCCTGGTCGACATTGGCGACGTCGTGAAGGAAGGCCAACTCCTGGCCGAGATCGATACGCCAGAAGTCGAAGCGCAGTTGAATGCCGCCAAGGCACAACTGCAGTTGGCCAATGCGACGGGCACCAAGGCCAAGGATGACTACGATCTGGCCGAGGCCACCTACCAGCGCTATGAAAATTTCGCCAAGACCGGCGGTGTGACGCAGCAGCAATTGGACGAAAAGCGATCCGCCTTCACGAGCGCTAAGTCGACGCTGGCCGGGGCTGAAGCCAGCGTCCGCGCCGGTGAAGCCGAAGTGCAGCGGCTGACGGCCTTGATCGGGTTCACTCAGATCACGGCGCCTTTCGCCGGCACGATCACGACGCGTGGCTACGACGTCGGTGCATTGCTCTCGGCCAATAACGGCGGGGGGCGTGAGCTGTTCCAGATCGCGCAGATTGACACGCTTCGCGTCTTCGTCGACGTGCCGCAGTCGTATGCGACGTTCATGAAGATCGGCCAGCCGGTGAGATTCGCCGTGAGCAACTATCCGGGCAAAATCTTCGACGGGTTTATCGCTCGGACGTCAGGTTCGATCAACCAGGCTTCGCGCACGATGCGCGTCGAAGCCGATTTCCCGAACAAGGAAGGGCTGCTCTATCCCGGAATGTATGGCACGCTGAAATACGAGGCACGCCAGAAGATGGAAGATCTTGTTATCCCGTCCAGTGCACTCGTCTTTGGTGCCGAGGGCATGCGGGTGGCCGTGGTGGACGAGCAGGACAAAGTTCGGTTTCAGAAGATTACCGTGGGTGCGGATCTCGGCGTTGAAGTCCAGGTCAGCCATGGGCTGAAGGGCGGCGAACGCATCGTGGCTAATCCGGGCGAGCGCCTGGTCGACGGCCTTGCGGTGAAAGTGATCGAGAAGGCTGACGATAAGCCGGCGTCGGCCCAGGCGACGCCAGAAAAGAAGCCGACCGACGCGCAGAAGCCGGTGACGGCGGAGGCGGCCGCCCGATGAAACGCTTTGGACCGCAGAATCATCGTTCACCTGTTTTAGTTCTTCTTGGCTCCTTATCCGCCGCCGGCCTGGCCGGTTGTGCGGTGGATCAGAACAAGGAGGTGGCGACCTATCGTCATGTGCTGGATTCCACCAGCCCTAAGGCTCAGGCCTATGACGGCAATCGCCCACTCACCCTTGTCGACGCACTGTCGCTGGCCAATCAGAACAATGAGCGGCTGGCCAGCAGTGGTGAAGACTACCTGCAGGCGCTGATCGACAAGCACCGCGCGGTGGCCGGCTTCCTGCCGACCATCAGCTTTCAACCCTCGTTCGCGATTGAGCAGGAGCAGAATTCCAGCAATATCGCCAACACCACCGGCACGAGCACCGGCGGCACGGGTACGGGCACCGACACAAGTACCGGCACCAGCGCGGCGGCCAGCGCTGGCAATGCCACGCTCATCACGCGCGGCTTCCGCCGGCTGCACGGCGACACCATTTATGCAACGCAGGCGCCGGTCGTCGGCAGCATGAACCTGTTCCGCGGCGGATACGACCTGGCGACCGTTCGCTCGGCCGAGTTCACCGTCGAACAGCGCCGGCAGCTGCTGCTCGACGCGCAGGCAACGGTGCTGCTGAACGTGGCCCAGACCTATTACGCAGTGCTGCGCTCAGAACGCTCCGTGGATGTGCTGGCGAACACACTGAAGGTTCAGCAGGCGCGGCTGAAGGACGTGCAACAGCAGTACGCCAACGGTTTGGCGACCAAGCTGGCTGTGTCGCAGACGCGGGCCCAGGTGGATGCCACGCGGGTGACATTGGTGCTCGCCGACGGTGACGTGAAGAACGGGCGCAGCACACTCGCGTTCATCATCGGCAGCGATCGCGTGGGCGGACAGCTGGCTGATGAATTCAGCACGCCGATGGTGCTGGATAACCCTGAGGCCTTCGAGGCCGAGGCCGTGCTCAATCGGCAAGACCTGCTGGCCGCCGTCGCGGCGCAGAAAGCGGCCCGCGAGCGCGTGACCGCCGCGATCGCTCAGTATTACCCGTCGGTGACACTGAACGTTGAAGGGTTCCTGTATCGCGAGTATTTCGCCGATGCGAGCAAGTGGTCGGCATTGCTGTCGGTCAATCTTCCGATCTTCAGCGCCGGCCGGATCGAAGCCGACGTGCGAACGGCCTGGTCACGTCTGCGGCAGGCGTCTCTTGATGAATCATACTTGCGCCGGCAGGCCCTGAATGACGTTCGGACGTCGTACCAGAACGTCATGACGGCCGATTCGCGGGTCTCCGCGCTGCGGGACGAAGTCGAAGCCGCGAATGACGCCTATAAGCAGTCGCAGGACGCGTTCAACAACAACCTCGCGATCAATCTCGATGTCTTGAGCTCACAGGACCAACTGCTGTCTTCCCAGCTCGACTTGGCTGGAGCGCAGTACGACCGGACTGTGTATTATCTGGATCTGATGCGTTCTAGCGGCCGCCTGACCGTGAACCAGGTGATCGCCATGCTGGCCAGTCCCGGACCCACCACTCGGCCCACGACCTTGCCGAGCCTTGCCCACTAGGTAGTTATCGCCAGTCGCTTCATTGCGCAAAGGCGAAAGATATTTGCGTTCAATCGGAACGACGCTTCCCGTGGTTGTGACATACTGCCACAACGCGATTTAAGTCGATTCGGTTGTGCCGTATTGCGGCTAACGATCGTCGACATCGCCGGAGGCGGCAAACATGTCCAAGGTCCGTTCGACAACGCAACTGCATGCTGGCCTGATGGCTGGTGCTGCCGACTTCGCTCGCAAGGGCGTCAGCGGCATCGCAGGGTCTTCGTTGCAATCAGACCAAACATCAAGCCTTACCTGGTTTGCGGAACGGGTAGCGATGGTTCGGTTATCGGGACGTGGCGTTTCTGGTTTTCAGTCTGGCGTGAAGTAGCGTCAACTGAAGCCGGGTGCCATGCATCGGTAGCCATCTCGCGGAGTGCATTGCGTTTCATTGGTTTTGGATCGAGACGGGTTCCTGTCCGCCGGCGGAGCGGCGACACCTGTCCGGCGGTTGCACCGATGCGGTCGGTCGATTGCGTTGGTTTTGAAGACATCTGATCGCAGCCCGAAATGGCTGCCATTTCTTTTTGAGGAGCGGAGCATGCGGAAGACGAATCAAATTCTGGCGTTGGCGGCGATGACGGTACTCCCAGCGGCACAATCGCTGGCTACGGCTTACACTTGGTCGGCTGGCACGGGCACTCAGGCCTGGAGCACCGGCTGGACGCCCGCGGGCGGCCCGGTTCTGGCTGCGGATACCGCCACCATTCCACCGCTCGGCGGCAACTTGGCCGTCAACCTTGATGTCACCAACGCCATCCTCGGCACGCTCACCTTCGGCAGCACCGGTTTCAGCACCGATATCGGCAATGCCAATAGCACTGGCAACAGCCTCACGCTGAACAACACTGGCGGTACGGGTAACGCCTCGATCATCACCACCGGTACCGGCACGAACAGCGTAACGGCTGGCCTGATCCTGCTGGGCAATACCGACTTTGGTGCTGCCTCAACCACCGGCCTGACGCTCGGCAGCGTCACGGTTAGCGGCGGTGCCCGTCAGCTGAACAACAACACCGCGACGACAACCACCCCCGGCCAGACGCTCACACTCAATGGCACGCTGTTCACCGCTGAAGTCGGTGCAGTTGCAGCCCGTGGCCTGACGATCAACGGTTCGGGCACTGCGACGACCAACAACGGCAACGTGATCGTCAACGGCGCGTTCAACGCCAACGGCGTCAGCGCCAATTTTTCCGGCGTCGTCATCGGCACCACCAGCACGGTCAACAATTTGGTCCGCTCGACGGTCACCCTCAACGCCGACAACTCGGCGTTCGCGTCCAACATCACACTCTCACGCGCCAACACTGTTCTAACTTCAGACAACAACCTCGGCACCGGCCGCCTGCTGCTGGGCGGTAGCACGAACTCCATTGACGCGTTTGTCAGTTCGACGGGCGGCACTCGCACGATCGGCAGTCTGGTCACGCCGACGCAAGTCCAGATTCAGCAGTTCAACGCCTTTACCGGCACGAACTCGTTCATCGTCAACAGCCGCGTCCTCGCCAGCGCTAGCCGTGGCATGGGTAATCTGCTCTCCGGCGGCGCAACGTTGACGCTGAACAGCGGCTTCTATTCGGCGAACACCGAGAGCGACATTCGCCATCAGATTATAGACGGATCCGGTACGACCATTATCAACGGCGGGCTGCACAACGGCTACGACCAGACAAACAACATCGAATTCGCCGGCGCCGCCGCCGGGTCATACGAGAAACGTGGTACTGGCCTTCTGACGGTCAACGGCACGAGCACCTACTTAGGCGGCACCCGTGTCCGTGGCGGCTCCATGGAGTTCGCCACCTCCGCCGCTTATGGCGTCGGCGCGGCGACGGCTGGTAACGGCATTACCGTCGATGCGGGTGGCACGGTCGGGCTGCTGACCAGTTCGCTCGACTCGGCCTTCCTCGCCCGTATCGCACTTGGCGGTGGGTCCAACTACTTGATCCCAACGCTCGGCGGTGCGGTGACCACGGTGTCGACCGATTACACCTCCAACGGTGCCTTGGCACTGACCAACAGCGACACCAACACCGCCATCAACTACGGTGCCGGTGGTAACTTGTCAGGCACCTTCCTGCAGGGATTGGGTCTGGGCGCGGTGTCGACCGGTGCCAACTACGCTGGCACGATTACCCCGGCCGCCAGCACCTACCGCCTCGGTGGCGGTGGCACGCTCACCTTGACGAACCCCAGCAGCAACCAGCTGACCGGCGGCAACGCCGTGGTCGCCAATAACGGCGGCACTGTTGTCCTCCAGGGCACCAACAATTACACCGGTAGCACCAGCATCGGCGGCACGTACATCAATCCGTCGCAGGAGCTCCTGCGTCTCGGCCAGACCACCAGCGTCATCACCAACAACGTGACCCTTCGCGCCAACTCGACCGTCAGCGTCAGCTCGTTGTCGGACGGCGGTGTCGCCAGCGGTATCGGTTCGGCCAGCAACGCTGCGTCGAACCTGGTCATCAACGGTGGTACCCTCCAGTACACCGGCGCGGGCTCGTCGACCGATCGGTTGATGACGATCACCGCCAATGGTGCAACGCTCGATGCGAGCGGTTCGGGCGCTGTCAAATTCACCAACACGGGCGCGATCGTTTCTGGCGATGCGGCCGGTCGGGCCGGTATCAGCGATTCGTCGTCCAAGGTTGTTTTGGAAGTAAACGATGTCAGCGACCTGAGCGTGGGTATGACAGTCACCGGTACCGGCATCGCGGCCGGCACGACGATCAAAGCGATCGTTCCGCCTAGTTTTAGTAACATCGGCGGTACGTCGAGTGTCGGGCCGTATCAGATCATTTTGAGTGCCGCCTCGACGACGACCGCCGGCACGTTCGTTGCCGTGCCGGACCTGGTCTTTGGTGGCCAGAACCGCACGCTAACCCTGACCGGCACGAGCACAGCGGCAAACGCCCTGGGCGGCTCGCTGAGCAACTCGGCTTCCGGCGGCACGCTCGGCGTGACCAAGACCGGCACCGGTACGTGGGCCTTGGGTGGTACGAACACCTACACGGGCGCCACGACCGTCTCGGCTGGCACGTTGGCTGTTTCTGCCCCATCCGCCATCTCATCAGCCAGCCTGGTCACTGTCGGCGGCGGCGCTACCGCTGCGGCCTACAAAATCGGCTGGAACGGTGTGTCCACCTCGGCCACCATTCCGCTGCCGACGCTCAGCACGAACGGTAGGTTCGACATCGGCATCGGCCGCGTCGTTCTGACGGGCACAACCGCTGCAATCATCCAGGCTTTGGTTGGCAACGGCAGCACGGGCTCGGTGTTTACTTCATCAGCAGACTTGTCACACAATATCGGCTATGGCGACGTCGGTTCGGGTGGCATCACCGTTCGCTACACCCTGCTGGGCGATGCGAACCTAGATGGTTCCGTGAACTTCAATGACTTCCTGGTCCTGCAGAACAATTTTAACCAGCCCGGCATCTTCGTTCAGGGCGACTTCAACTACGACGGCGTCGTCAACTTTAATGACTTCCTCGTTCTTCAGAACAACTTCAACCAAAGCGTAAGCGGTGTCGCCCCCGGTGTTAGCAAGGCTGAAATTGCTGCGATGACGGCCTTCGCTTCATCGGTTCCGGAACCGACGAGCCTGGCTGTCCTCGGTCTGGGTGCCGCCGCCATGCTGCGTCGCCGTCGGGCCTAAGACTTTGTTCGGTTGATCCGTTTGACCCAAACCCGGGCCGCCGCGAGCAATCGCGGCGGCCCGGTTCGTTTGATTGTTGCGATGGAGCCCGGCCGGCGCCCGATCGGCTGAATGGGAAATTGAATCAAGCGAAAAAAGAAGTCGCCCGGCCGTGGGAGCGGCCGGGCGGCTTGCGTCACATTGCAAAAGAATGGAACTAAACCAGGTCGCCTAAACCGTTCGAATTCAGCACATCGGCGATCTTCTGCGGCTTGCCGGTCGTGAGAGCGGCTTCCATGGCAGACATCGTGGCGACAGTGATGATGCCTTCAGCAATATCCGGTGTCGGCGTGCGGCCGACTTGCAACTCGCGGGCGAAGTGTTCGATGTAATTCTGGTATTCGCCGGCGTGGTGACTCTTGCCGCCGAAACGGAAGTAATAGCTGTTGCGATGTTCCAAGTCGTATTGTCGCGAGCCGCCTTCACCGGCGAAGTGGGTGCTGTAGCGCAGGTCGGAATAATCGGCCTGGCTGC
Organism: Phycisphaerales bacterium; assembly: GCA_028288875.1. GTDB lineage: Bacteria > Planctomycetota > Phycisphaerae > Tepidisphaerales > Tepidisphaeraceae > RYN-431. The sequence goes on from JAQGHK010000193.1 coordinate 10,246, forward strand.
TGCCGGTGAGGCCACGGAGGACGCAGCTCATGCCGCTGTCGCGCCGGTGATTGCCGTAGGGCGCGCTGTAGCTGCCGCTGATACGGGCAATCTTTCCGTCGGCCGTCGTGCAGACGAAGTGCATGGCGTCCGGATCGGTCAGACCAAGCTCACGACCGTTGGCGGTGAGCGTGCCGTAGCCGAACACTTCGGTAATATTCGGCATGTACCAGCGGACGAGATCCACCGGATGGCTGAGCCCGCCGTACAGCCATTTGAGGCCGCCTTTGCGGGCCCATTCGCGCTGCATGAACCAGCGGTTGTCGGCGTTGTAATAGGCTTCGATCGAAAACAGTTCGCCGTGTTTGCCGGCTTCGAAGTCAGCGCGCTGTCGGATCATCGGCTCAAAGAATCGGCTGCTTTGGCCGACGTACACGCACTTTCCGCTTTTGCGCCCGGCGTCCATGACGGCCTTGGCGTCTTTCAGATCGTCGATCAGCGGCTTGGTGCAAATCACGTGCTTGCCCGCGTTCAGGCAGGCGATGATGTGCCGGGCGTGCAGCGGATCGGGCGTATAAACGCCGACCGCATCGATCGACGCGTCGGCCAGCATTTCGTCCAGCTTCGTCGTGTAGTGGGCAAACTTGAACTCCTCGCAGCGGTCCTCGCAGAGCTGTTCGTTCAGATCGCACAAGACGGCCAAGTCCCACATTTCGCTGTTGAGGGCGGCCGAAATAATGCTGCGACCTTCACCGAGGCCGAGGACGCCGAGCCGGAGCTTGCTCACAGCGCACCCGCCTTTGAATCGACATCCGGCCGAACCAGCGTGGCGAGGTGTTCGATCGCCAGCCGTGGGCTGGAGAGAATCGGCTTGGGTTTGTCCTGCTCCGGTAGGGCGTCGACTACCCGGGCCATCGAGGCTTGGGCCAGGACGATCACATCGACACTCTTGGCGAGTTTGCGAAGTGCATCGCCGACGAGCTTATCGTGCGTTGCGCCGTCGCCGCTGATCACGGCCGCGAACGCGCCGTCCACGATACGATCCGTGAGCGTGATGTCCTTCCCGATCATCGCGGCCTCGCGGCGGATGAGTTCGACCGTTGGGGCCAAGGTCGATGGCAGCGTCGCCACAACGCCAATTTTGCTGCCGAGCGATACCGCTTTGGAAGCCATCGGCTGATCGACGCGAAGGGCCGGCGCGGTCGACAGCACGCTGGCCGCCTCGACGGCCCGGCCCATGGAGGAGCATGTGACGAGAATGAAATCCGCCCCCGCCTCATCGGCCGACAGCACGTGGTTCGCCAGTCGCTTGGCCGTCAACGGCGGGCATTTGCCGTCGCGGATGATGTCGCACAGCAGGCTTTCATCGACCATGTTCACGACCTGATGGCCGGGCAAAAGCTCGGTCGTCAGGGCTTTGAACACGGGAATCATCGACGCCGAAGTATGAATCAGAAAAACGGTCGACATAGACCAGATTCTACTGCGAATCGGCCAATCCGTTGCGGACTCGGCTGAAGAAATCAGGCGGCCCGATCTGGCCGCCTTTGAAGACCAGTTGCAGGCCGTTGACGCGGGCGTTCGGGGCGGTGGCGACGCACAGCGGAGCGCCGCGCGTGAGCGGGGCGATCATTTCGAGTGCGCTGATTCCCAATGTATTGGCGACGCGGCCTGAGGTATCGCCGCCGGCGATGACCACACGCTTCACGGGCCGGCGCTGCAGGGCGAGGCGCAGGATGTGGCCGATTGTCGTACCCAGCCGCGCGTCTTCCGCCGGCGTGTGGGGCACACGGTGATCGGCATCCGTATGAAGCACTACGCTGCGGCCATTGCCGAGGGCATGAGAGACCGCGCCGACCGAGTTCATCAGCGCGTTGTTGATCTCGCCAACATCAAGCGCGTTCGGGCTGAGGATGACTTCAGCAAATCCATCGGCCACCGCATGACGAATCTGCTCACCGGTCACCGGCGAACAGCTGCCGCAGACGACGATGATCGGCCCGACATCGCCGGGCGGCGTCATCGGCGCGGCCGCTTTCAAGATGCCGCGCTCCGTCCAGGCGGCACACAAAGCGGATTCGACGCCGGATGATCCGACGACGAACCGCCGCTCGCCCGCCAGCAGCAGTCGGCCCACGGCGACAAGTTGAGAATCGTCCACCAGATCGATCAACACGCCGCCGCGCTCCATTAATGCACACGTTTGCTCATACGTTTCGAGTAACCGATCGCACGGCAGCCCGAGCGATACGACATCGATCAAGCCGACAGGTAGCGAGGTCTGCAGCGACAAATGCTTGCGCAAGTCAGCCTCGGTCATCGGCGTGATCGGGTGGCGGCTGACCGACGGATGCCGGTCGAGGCGATAGCGCTCGCGCTTCGCGCCATACCGCGCGAACAAATTCCCAAATACACAATGCCGGCCCAGCGACGGCGCGCCCACCAGAATCGGCACGATCGATTCGCCGAACGTATCGAGCCCGACTTCCATCACCCGGCCGATGCTGCCGACGGTGGGCGAGGAATCGAACGTCGAGCAAACCTTGTAATGCACCAGGCCGACGTCGGCTTCGCGGAAGGCTTCGAAGGCCAAGCGCAGCGTGCCTTCGGCGTCGGCCGGGGTCATCGCACGCGTGCGGCCGGCGATGCCGAAGGCCTGCAGGCCGGGATGCATGGCTAAATCATCCGCGGTTGGCGGGCGGGTGAAGAGAACGGTTTTCACACCAGCGACGGCGAGTGATTCGAGCGCGTCGGTGCTGCCGGTGAAATCGTCGCCGTAGTAACCGAGCAAGAGGGAGGCAGAATTCGTCACGCGTGGGCACCTGCAAATTTTTCCACCGATTGGCGAAGCTCAGAATGATCGGTTGCGTAGTCGGCCAATGTCTTTCCTGCGACGGCCGCTTCCCATGCCTGCCGCAATGCGGCCACGCCCGCACCCGGCCCGCCGGGGTGGGCCATGATGCCGCCGCCGGCCTGGTAGAGCAGGTCGATTGTCTGCGTCCGCCGGTAGGTCTCGGGGGCCTGCAAACCGGTCTGCCCGGAGGACACGACCGGCAGCACCGGCGGTGTACCGACGAGCGGCTTCGCGCACGCGGCCATCGATCGCACGACCGAATCATCGTCTTCCCAAAACTTGTTCGCGATGCCATTCACGTGCATCTGATCCACGCCGGCCAGCCGCCAGAATTTCTGCCACGCGAGGAAATCGATGCCGAGCAATGGATGGCGATTCATCGCACCGAACCCATTGCGATGGCCGTGGATCACGAGCTGGCCGCGGTCGCAGATTTTCTTCGTGGCGATCAGGCCGACGCTGTTGAGGCTGATCATCGCGCACGTACCGCCGGCGGCGAGGATGGCGTCGTAGTTGGCTTGCATCTGATCGAGTTCGTCGGTGATGTTGAACGCGTACATCACTTTCTTGCCGGTCTTGTCGAAGTGGCGATTCAGTACTTCGCTGACGGCGGACACGCGATCTTTAAATGGCGAGTGCGGCGGGTTGCCGAGCAGTTCATCGTCTTTAATAAAGTCGATATCCGCGGCGGCCAGCTTGCCGACGAGTTCGGCCGTCTGTTGCGGCGAGAGGCCGATGCTGGGCTTGATGATGGTGCCGATCAGCGGGCGGCCTTCGACGCCGGTCATCTTTCGCGTGCCGGCCGTGCCGAACTTGGGGCCGGCGAAGTGCTGACCGAAGGAGTCGGGGAATTCGACATCGCTGAGCCGCAGGCCGGAGAACTGGGCGAGTTCGTAGAGATTGCCTTGCAGGGTCGAAATGACCGTCGGCAGGTTGTAGCCGAAGTTTTCGATCGACCAGGAGACGCGCACGTCGGCCCGCCGATACAGCCCGCGATTGCCCTTCATGCGCGAGCCGGGAAGGGCGGGCGTTTTCGATTCGTCCAATGGCGTGATCGATTCGACGACCGCGCCGTATCGCCGGCGAAGTTCGTCGGTTTCGCCGGGCACATTCACGAAAGTGCCCGACGATTGCTCGCCGGCCAGCACCGCGGTGGCTTGTTCCAGCGGCAGGGGCGTTTCAATTCGATAAGTGGCAATGATTCGTTCGTCAGGCATGGACCCTGACAGCTTAAACGGACCGCCCGCCGCCGCAACCTCACGGTCTCTTCAACACAGGTCGGTTCAACACACCGTCGGCCGCCGCGGTAAGCTGACTAATGATGACCGCCGACCGCCTGAGCGCCTACGACGTCGAATGGACCACGCCGAGCGAAAACGCCAGCGGATCGATGCCGATCGGCAACGGCGACGTGGCCGCGAACGTGTGGGTCGAGCCGAACGGCGACGTGCTGATTTTGATGGCAAAAAATGACGCGTGGGATGAGAACAGCACGCTTTGCAAACTGGGTCGCGTACGGCTGCGCTGCGATCCGCCGATGAATCCGTCGGCCGCTTTTGTGCAGCGATTTTCGCTGGCGGATGCATCGATCCGGATTTTAATTGATGACGTCGGCTTTCGTCTCTGGGCGGACGCGAACGCGCCGGTCGTTCGTGTCGAGGTTCATACGGAGCGAAAGATTGCGGTGGTCGCGACGCTCGAAACCTGGCGCAATTATCCGTATCGCATGGCGCTGACGCAGACCGGCGACATGTTCAAGAATCTCACCGGGAAGGATCTGTATCCGACGCTGATCACGCCAGACGAAGTCGAACCAGGGCGGCCGGGTGAGGTGGTGGTGTTCCATCACAATGTCGAACGCGCGGCTGATCCGTTTTCAATCAATATGAAACTCCAAGGCCTAGGTGAGATGATCGATCAGATCGAATCGCCCTTGACCGGCCGCATGTTCGGGATAGCGATGGTGTGCGGCGCGGATTCACAGGCGGCTGATTCGCGAACGATACGGGTGCCGGCGAAATCGAATCACCAGATCGATCTGCACGCGCTCACGTTGCATCCATCCACGCCGGACGAGTGGCGGCAATCACTGCGCAAGCAAATTGATGGCGATGTGAGCGATCATGTCGAAGCCTTTGCAAGGCATTCTTCGTGGTGGAAGTCCTATTGGGCGCGCAGCGAACTTTTGATCACGTCGACGTCGGATGCTGAAAACGCCTTCAACGTCACCCGCGCCTATTTGCTGCAGCGATACATGAACGCGGCGCAAGGCCGTGGCGAATTCCCGATCAAGCACAATGGCGGGCTGTTCACGGTTGGTCGGCCGTGGGATCCGGATTTTCGGCGGTGGGGCGGGCCGGGGTTTTGGTTCATGAATCAGCGGCTGATTTACTGGCCAATGCTGGCGGATGGCGATTTCGATCTCATGCGGCCGTGGCTGGAGATGTATCGGAAAACACTGCCGCTGCAGATGCACCGCACGCAGAAATACTTCGGCCATGCGGGGGCGCATTTTCCCGAGACGATGACGTTCTGGGGCGCCGAGGTCAGCGGCCATTACGGCTGGCAGCCGTTCGAAGAGCGCGAACGGCCCGAGGCCGAGTGCGCGTATCTCACGTATTACTGGAGCGGCGCGATCGAGCTGATGCTGATCCTCATCGAAGCGATCGAGCACATCGGCGACACCTTTCTCGCGACCGATTTTCTCGGGCCGATCGGCGAACAGGTGCTGCTGTTTTACGAGCATCATTATCCGCGCGGGGCGGACGGCACGCTGCGTTTCGAGCCGGCGCAGGCGCTGGAAACTTGGCACTGGGCGATCAACCCGATGCCTGAAGTCGCCGGCCTGCGATACACGCTCGATCGGCTGAAGCATTCTAAGGCCGGCGAACTTCTACCTAAGTTGGCCGAGCAGGGCGGCCGCATCGCGAGCATTCTCCCTCCTATTCCCGTCGGCGAGCGCGATGGCCAGACCGTGCTGCTGCCGGGCGCGCAGGTCGACAAGAAGAAGAACACCGAAAACCCTGAACTCTACTGCATTTTCCCGTACCGCCTCTATGGCGTCGGCAAGCCTGAACTCGACATGGCCCGCCGCACGTTTGATCGTCGGCTGCACGTCGAACACACCTGCTGGCATCAGGACGTGATCCAGATGGCGCTGCTCGGCATGGCCGACGAGGCGAAGGATTTCGTCAGCCGTCGCGCCGCCGCCGATTGCCATAGTGACAGTCGGTTTCCCGCGTTCTGGAAGGCCTTCCACGACTGGATTCCCGATCTCGATCACGGCGGAGTGCTGCAGCTCGCCGTCCAGAACATGCTTGTCCAATGGGACGGCCAAACCATTCGCCTCTTGCCCGCCTGGCCGAAGGACTGGGACGCCGATTTTAAACTGCACCTCCCCGGCCCGGCTGTCATTGAAGGACGCGTGCGAAATGGCCAACTCGAGCACTTTGAAATCACGCCCGCCGAGCGCCGCGGCGACGTCATTTTGCCCCAATAAACAGCCATTTGCGGCCACTTGCCAACACTTCGGCCGCCGCGTACATTATTCCGCTCGCAATGTCCGGGGTGTAGCTCAGCTTGGCTAGAGCGCGTCGTTCGGGTCGACGAGGTCGCATGTTCGAATCATGTCACCCCGATGAATGGAAGGCCTGTCGCTAACACCAGTTACGGCGGGCCTTCTTCTTTTTGGCAAGCGGCGGTTTCCGACGGCCGTCAGCGGATCCTCCAATAATTGGCAAAGCCGCCCGCTTCGGGATAATGCCCCCATGGCCCTGAGCGCACGAAACCAGTTCAAAGGGAAAGTCGTCTCGATCAAGGGCGGCTCGGTGATGAGCGAAGTCGTGATCGATATCGGCGGCGGACATCAGATCGTTTCGCTGATCAGCTCGTCCTCCGTCAAACGCCTAAAACTCAAAAAAGGCGGAGTCGCGGTCGCCGTGATCAAGGCGACCGAGGTCATTGTTTCCACCGACGCCACCGATCTCTAACCGAAACCCTGACCGATGGCCCGCGCCAAGTCATCCCCGGCCATCCAACCCCGAGTCCAACTTCGCGGCCGACTCTGGGCGGAGGTCGACGGCAAACCGATTCTCACCGACGCAGGCATCGATCTGCTTGAACAGATCGATGCCTGCGGGTCCCTGTCCGAAGCCGCCCGCCGATTGCGATTCGCCTACCGCCGCGCGTGGCTGTTAGTGGACGGGATGAACAAGGCGTGGCCGGCCCCGCTGGTTCGCAAAGCCACAGGCGGCCATCGGGGTGGCGGCACGCAAATCACCGATCTCGGCCGGCATGTGGTCCGGACGTACCGCGACCTTCAGTTGCAGCTCGAACACCTGCTCGACACGGCCGGTGATCCGTTCAAGTCTTTATTTTGAAATCGTTTACGAGTCACGCGTCGGAATCAGCATGTGAAGCGGGCGCATAAAAAAGTGAGGCCGGGCACGTGCCCGGCCTCCTTGCTCGCACCATGGTCGGGGAAGGTGCGAACCGAATATTGGGGCACTCCTTTTTTCGGCATTTTGGCCAGTTCCGCTGCAGCATTTTCAGATCGGTCGACTGACATCGTCCCTCGTCCCAAAGGCCAGTTACGACAGCACGTTGCTCGCGCGTTACAATCCGTGGCCATTGTGCCGTTGGGGCATTGCCGGGCGGTTCGGCACGGTTTTCCGCGCGTTGGCGTCTGAATGATCGACAAGTAACCGTCGGCCGTTTGTTTTGTGGAGTGTTTTGGCATGGATATCAATCTGTTGGCCGTCAATGTCGGCAACTCGCGGGTCTCGCTCGGCGTCTTCCAAGCCGGTGAACTGATCCAAGCCACGCGCGTCAATGTCGGCGACGTGCCCGGCCTGGCTCGGATTGTCGAAGAAGCCTGGGCGAAGTTCGGCGGGGCTGGCGCTGAGATCTGCGGCGCTTCGGTCAACCCGGTCGCGCAGGAAGCGATCGAACACGCCATTGTTAAAGTTGCGGACAAGCCCGTCCAATGGATTGGCCGTGAGATCGATTTGCCGATTCAGGTCAAGACGGATTCGCCGAAGGACACCGGCATCGACCGCGTTCTGTCGGTTGCGGCCGCTTACGAACAGATGGAAAAAGCCTGCGTCGTCGTCGACGCCGGCACGGCCCTGACGATCAATCTCTGCAACGACAAAGGCCATTTCCTCGGCGGATCGATCGCTCCCGGCGCACGGCTGATGCTCGAAGCGCTCAACCAGCACACGGCCCGCCTGCCCGAAGTCGCGTTGGCGCGTCCGACTGGCCTCTTCGGCACGAATACCGAGCAAGCGATGCTCGTCGGCGTCGTCAGCGGCATCCGCGGCATGGTGAAGGAAATCATCGAGGGCTACGCCGAGCACCTGGGCACTTGGCCGGACATGATCTGCACCGGCGGCGACGCGGCCATCCTGTTCGGTGACTGGGAATTCGTCCACGCCATCAGCCCCGATCTCACGCTCTACGGCATCGCGCTGGCCTACACCGAGCACCACATCAAGCACGAATCATGAACGCGCCCGCGCTAAGCGATGGCCACGGCGATGGCGCGAACACGCCCGCACGCAATGTCGCCGTATTGCTGACGCCAGCGGGCAGCGGGGCGATCGCGGTGATTCGGCTGAGCGGCCCATCGAACGCGGCGTTTATCGCGAAACACTTCACCGGCACGCCGCGCGAGGGCCGATGCGCTTATGGTGATTTACGCGATGGCGATGAAGTAATCGATGACATCGTCGTGGTGCAGACAGCGACTGCTGCGCTCGATCTGAACGCCCATGGCGGGCCGTGGGTAACGCAGGCGGTGCTGAACCTCGCCGAGCGCGCCGGCTATACGATCGAGCCTTGGCGGGCAGCGGCCGGCATTTCGCTGGATGCGGCGGATGAAATCGAGCGCCAGATGCTGCTCGATCTGCCCGCCGTGAAATCGAAAGCCGTGCTGCAATTGCTCACCGCCCAACCGGCCGCGTGGCGGGCGATGCTGGAGAGTAACGATCAGCGGGCCATGCAAGCGGCAATTGACGACAAAGCCCTCGAAACCGCGTTGGCCGTCCCGGCAGTCGCGATTGTCGGCCCGCCGAACGTCGGCAAATCGACCCTCGCCAATGCCCTGTTCGGCCAAGCCCGCAGCATCACCGCCGACGTGCCCGGCACCACGCGCGATTGGATCGGCGAACTGGCCGACATCGACGGACTGGTCGTGAAACTGATCGACACGCCGGGTGTGCGCGAAACATCGGACGCCATTGAAGCCGAAGCGATCGCCCGAGCCGGCCATGTGTTTCATGCGGCGGACATGGTCATTGTCGCAATCGATGGGTCAGTGCCGCTGAGTGCCGCCGATCAAGACCAAGTCCGGAATTGGGTGGCACGGTCTGGTACTCCAGGCCGTGTTACCGCATCGAAGAAAGACACGGTCTGGAGTACCAGACCGTGCCACCCAGATCGCTCGCT
>JAQGHK010000196.1 GCA_028288875.1 Phycisphaerales bacterium
TTCTACTTCGTGTTGAACGGCTCCGTAAAAACAGATGTGGAAGTGCAGCGCGGCGAGTTCGTGACCCCCGCCACCGACCCGCAGTTCCACAATTATTCTGACGCCCTGCACCGCCTCGGCCTGAAGACGGCCGGCTACGTGATTCCAACCTTCCCGGCGCTCTCGAACACGGTCGTCATCACCGTGTTGACGATTGCCGGACAGATTCTGTCCTGCTCGCTCGTCGGTTTCGGCTTTGCCCGCTTCAAATTCCGCGGGCGGGATACGCTGTTCATCCTGATGGTCAGCACCATGATGCTGCCGGCCCAGGTGACGATGATCCCGCTGTTCGTCGGTTTCAAATCGCTCGGTTTGGTCGACACGATCTGGCCGCTGGTGTTGCCAGCGTTTTTCGCCTCGCCGTTCTTCGTGTTCATGTTCCGGCAGTTTTTCAGCCAGATTCCAGAAGAACTCATTGAGGCCGCCCGCATGGATGGCGCGACGAACTGGCGCGTGTATTGGCAGTTCATGCTGCCGCTCAGCGGGCCGGTGATTGCGATCGTGGCGATTTATACGTTCCTGGGGAGTTGGAACGACTTTCTCGGGCCGCTGATTTATCTGAATAGCGACGAGCACCGGACGCTGGCTCTCGCGCTGAACAGCTTCAAGGGGCAATACGGCTCAACGGACGTGCATCTGCTGATGGCTGCCAGCGTGATCTGCATGGTGCCGTGCGTGCTGCTGTTCTTTGCGGCGCAGAAATACTTTGTTGAAAGCGTGGCGGGGAGCGCGATCAAGTAGCGAAGTGATCGGGAAAAACATACTGGACCAGATATTAAACCCAGTTCAGTGCTGCAGAGCTGTTTGTGAATAGCTCTTTCGTTCGATCAATGGCTAACCGCTCGCTTGCGTCATCGCCTGAGGCGATCACGCAAGCGAGCCAGTTAGCGTTGTCGAACACAGCGGCCGCCCCTTGTTGAATCCGGGCGACACCGATTGGGATTTACATCCCGCCATCGGCGGGCTGGGTGGCGGGCGTTTCGGCTTCGCCGGCTTTGCCGCCGCCGGACGTTTTGCTCGTCTTCTTCTTCGCCGTGGTGGCTTCGTCGTTGAGCTTGTCGTACTCCGCCTTCTGCTCGGGCGTCAGCAGCGCGAGGATGTCGGATTGCTCCTTGTCGTCGATCTTCTTTTTATCGAGCAAGGCCTGCTTATGAAGCGTGCCAATCTGCTGCTTCTGCTCGGGAGTGAGCGAGCCCATTTTGCCCCAGACGCCGGTCAGGGCACGGCCTTTGGCGGGCTTGGCAGCCTTGGGGGTTTCGGCGGGTGCGTCCTCCGCACGGAGGGAAGAGACCGAGCCAAGACCAAGAGCGAACGCTAACGCGAGTACTGGCAACACTTTCATCAGACCTCCTAATTTGAGATGTCGGAGGGATGGTAGCGGTCCGTTCGGCTACGAAGGCAGATAATTCAGATTTATCGACAGGTTGCGGTCGGGGAAACGACCGACGCCACGGCGGAAGCCGTGGCGTCGGGTGGGTCTTGAATCGTGAGGCGTGGTGGGAAAGCTCAGACGGCGGCGGTCTGGGCCAGTTCCTTCTTCCGGTCGGCCATCTGTGCCCGGAGACGGGCGATGATGCTGCTGTGCATCTGGCTGACGCGACTTTCGGACAGGTCCAGCGTCGCGCCGATTTCCTTCATCGTCATCTCTTCGAAGTAGTAAAGGATGATGATGAGGCGTTCGGCCCGACTGAGGCCTTTGGTCATCAGTTCCTTGAGATCCTTGCGTTGGATCTCGCGGATGGGGTCGACGCCGCGCTTGTCTTCGAGAATGTCGATCTCGCGGACGTCTTTGTTGCTGTCGGTTTCGAAGTACTTGCGGCTGAGGCTGACCACGCCGACGGCCTTCGAATCTTTTTCGATCTTCTTGAGCTCTTCCATCGAAATGGCGAGCTTATTGGCGATTTCCTGGCTGGTCGGCTCACGGCCGAGTTCGACTTGAAGCTGCTTGGTGGTGGAGCCCATCTTCTGGGCGCGGCTACGGACGAGGCGAGGCACCCAGTCCATTGAGCGGAGTTCGTCGAGGATGGCGCCGCGGATACGCGGGGCGCAGTACGTCTCGAACTTCACGCCGCGTTCGAGGTCGTAGGCTTCGATGGCGTCCATCAGGCCGAAGATGCCGCTGGACATCAGGTCGTCCAGTTCGACTTCGTCCGGCAGCTTCTGGTGGATGCGCTCGGCGTTGTAGCGCACGAGATGGAGGAAGTTCTCCATCAGCGTGTTGCGGAGCTTTTCGCACTCCACTTTCGCCTTGGCGAACTCGACACGGGCTGCGGGATCATCCGCGGCGGCGGCTTCGAGGGCGTCGTAGCGCACCCGGATCGCTTTGTAGTCGGTCCAGACGTCTTTGATATCTCGTGGCGATGGAATTCGCTGCATAGCACTCTCCCGTACTCAAACCCACCCCGAACCCGACTCAAGCTCGACCCAAATCCGGCCGATGAACTATGGACCGAAGCCCATTTCGCCCACCTACCTACTGTCCCATTCATTTCGGTTCATCGGCTAAGTGCTTTCCACTTCCGTTACCGAATTTTCTGTATTGCCCGTCTTCCCCAAGTTCTCAGACAGCATCTTTTCGAGCATTACACCAATCGTGAGTCCGACGATTAGGGTAACCACTAGGGCTTGTAGGGCCCGCCAAATCACCGTCCCGAAAGAATTTTCTGCACAAAGCCCCTGAATCAGGCACGTGGCGAAGGCAATCAGGCACAGGCATGCTGCGATTCGTCGTGTCATGACTGCCCTTTCAGATCTTCAACCACCGGCTCATCCGGACAAAAAACCCGCCCGTTTCGCCCGATCCGCGCGCCGGACGATCGGTCTGCAGGCGGTCGGCCAATTGATTAATACATTGCGTCGCGGCACACCGCGGGGCACTTAGAACAAACGGCGTCCGCTTCCGGACCGCCATTGGCACATTGGTGTCGGCGTAGACGAACCCGGCGTCGAACAGCCCCACGCCGAGGAATTGCCGGGCCACGCGGCTGATCCGCTCATACACCGCCCGGCCTTCATCAGCGCTCTGGGCCTGATTGACCAGCAGGCTCATCTTGCGATCCTGCCCGTCGCGGACGATCACTTTCGCAACCGCGTACGCATCGGTGATGGCTGTCGGTTCGGGCGTGGTGACGATCAGCACGTGATCGGCCGCCCGGGTGAAGGCCAACACATTCGCGCTGATGCCGGCACCGGTGTCGATCAGGATGACATCGAACTGGCTTTCCAGTTCGCCCATCGCATCGACCACGCGCTGGCGATCCATGTCGGTCAGCTCAGCCATCTTCGCCAAACCGCTCGCCCCGCCAATGAGGAAAAAACCCCCGGGTACTTCCTGCATCACGTCTTTCAACTCGCGCTTGCGGCTGATGACGTGCGACAGGTTCCAGTTCAGGTCGACGTTGCACAGCACGTCGGTATTGGCGAGCCCGAGGTCGGCATCCAGCAGCGCAACGCGCTGGCCGGACTCGGCGAGCTTGATCGCGAGATTGACGGAAATATTGCTCTTGCCGACGCCGCCCTTGCCGCTGGTAACGGCGATGACGGTGGCCCGTCGCTGGCTGGCGGCCAGGGAACGGAGCGTGGTGGCTTGATCGACGAACGCTGCTGTCATTGCGATCACGCGATCCCCGCTGATGTTTCGTTGCCGAGAATCATGTTGGCGATCCGCCGGCCGTGCCCCACTTCAATGTCGTCGGGCACGTCCTGGCCGGTCGTCACGTACGCCAGGCCTTTTCCGATTTTCTTCGCGACGTTCAGCACGACGCCCAGTTGTGCGGTTTCATCGACCTTCGTGAAGATCAGCTTGTCGAACTTCACTTCGCCGAAATTCTGAATCGCCAAATCGACCGACTTCTGATCGCACGTCGTCGACAGCACCAGGTGCACTTCGTCGGGCTTGGCGAAGCTGAGGAAACGCTTCAGCTCGCTGAGCTTCAGGTGGTCCTTCGGGCTGCGGCCGGCGGTGTCGATGAGGATGAAATCGCAGTCGGCCATGCTTGCGATGGTCGGTTGCATGTCTTCCGGGCTGCCGACAACTTTCAGCGGCGCGCCCAGAATGTCGGCGTAACGTTTCAGCTGATCGATGGCGGCGATGCGGAAGGTATCGAGCGTGATGAGCCCGACTTTCCGCTTCTCGCGGAGCTTCAGATTGGCGGCCAGCTTGGCGATGGTGGTGGTCTTGCCGACGCCGGTCGGGCCGATGAGGGCGACGATGTGCGGGCCGACCAATTTGGTGCGGACG
>JAQGHK010000213.1 GCA_028288875.1 Phycisphaerales bacterium
AGTCCGATTGCCGCCGTGAAAGCGATTTTGGACGCGGGCTCGCAGGGACATTTCGCAACCGGCCAGATCCGGAGCGTCGGCTTGGCCGCCAGTCAAACTATCGGCTACGGCGATGACGGCAGCGGGAACATTTCACTCCGAATCACGCTTCCGGGCGACTCTGATTTGAACGGTATCGTGGACTTCAACGATTTTCTGGTGTTGCAAAACTACTTCAATGCCCCGGGTACGACGTTCGCGCAAGGAAATTTCAATTTCGATGGTTCGACCGATTTCAATGATTTCCTTGTCCTGCAGAATAACTTCGGCCAAACACTGGGCGGGGCGGCGGAGCCGATTTCAAATAGCGAACGAGCTGCACTCAGTGCTTTCGCGACCAGCGTACCGGAGCCTGCGGCGGTGTCGCTCATCGCGACGAGCGTGGTCGGCCTGCGCCGGCGGCGAATCGGTAAATAGCCGGCTGACCGGCGAAGGGGAATTAGCTGAGGCTTAATCCGCTGAGGCTTAATCTAAAGCGAACAGGCTGCAGCGAATTGCTGCGAACACGTCTAACCCGATTCGGCCACGGTCGGCGCAAGCCCGCCGGGAACTTTAGTCGAGCCCCATGCCGTCCTTCAGCTTATTGCTGCTCAGCCGCATATCGAACCGGTCATCCATCTTTGCCGCCGGTGCGTTGGACAGCACGCTGAGATAGGCAGCGTTGGCGTGCCAGTCCCCGCTCTTTTGCGTACTTCCACGTCTAGATGAAGGTTACGGCGATCAGTTAGCGCGTCTCATTGCCATCGGGCTGAACGCACCTGTGTGGGGCTATGGTTTGGTGTGGCTTGCACGGCGGCTGCGTGGCCGCAGGTTCTCCAGCTAACCACCTCTGCAGCTGACCGGCGGCTAAAGCAATGGAAATGTACGGGCCGGTTCGTCGCCGGCCGCTGAACGTTGATCCGTTAGGCGGCTAGATGGAGCAACTATGAATCGCAACGGCAAAATGCTCGCAGTTCTCAGCACCATCGTTTTCATATCGGTACTTCGATTCGGGCTCGGTTTCCCGACAGTGTTCAACGCTATGTTTCCCGCGATTCTCGCTGTCCTCTATTTCCCGGCTGAATGGCGTGGCTCGCGGTGGCAGGTCGGAACGAATCTTTCGTTTCTCATGGTATGGGCCGTGGTTATATGGGACGGCCCTTTTCGATTGGACTTCGCTTCATGCTCGCACGGTTGCAGAAGCCAGAATGGAACAAGAGCTGCTTCATCAGCACTTGACGAGTTTTATGTTGGCAGCTGGGGTAAGTGTTCTCGCGTTTCTGTTCTGCGCAGCGCAAGCCCGCCGGAACGCCGCATAACCACGCGATGCAGTGGACCGTGGCCGGCGTTATAGTCTGTCCAGCCCAGTCAGGTCGCTCGGCCGGCCCCGGCCACTGAACGGATTTGCGTTATGCCCCCTCAGTCACCTACCCTCGCGCCACTCGACCAAGTGCTCGGCACACTGCTTGAGACATGGGGTCAGCGCTACCGCTTCGAAATGAATAGAGAGCAGCGGCTGCTGCTGCTCTCCAACCCACCCGACATCGAGGTCGGCGCGAAGGAATTGCCGGACGGGCGTATTCACGTCGTCTTTCAGTCGTCGCCGGACGAGACGGCGGAAGAATTCTGCTCGGTGGATCGCGCAGTTCGTCTTATCGACGCGTTGATGGCCCGGGAGAAGCTGGGGCCGGTGACCCTAACGCCGGTAGCCGGGACCCAGGCTGCGAAACCGGCGACCAGCCATAGAAAATCCGGGTGGCTCGCCTGGCTGTTCGTGCGCAAGTGACCGCGGTCGGCGGGAGCATAACCCGCCGCTGGAGCGGACCGCGGCGGCGGTATAATATTTGTGCGGTTGAGCGTCGCGCGTGCGCCGCCGCAGCCGCTCAACGGCGTTACGTTATCCAGCGGAGAGCAGCTCTTGCCGCGTCGAACGCGTTCATGGTTTACCATCACCGCTGGTCTGTCTCTCATGTTGTGCGTTGCGGCGGTCACTGCGCAGGTCATGGGATGGGGAACGCCGCTGATCGCGTCCACACATAACGGGTCGTACGGTCAGACGGATTACGTATACGGTATCGTCGTGATGGATCATGCGTGGCCATACGCCTACATCTTTCTCGCAACGTGTTGGCTCCCAGCCGCGTGGCTCTTGGTGTTCGTCGTTTCGCTTACGCTGCGAATGCAATCGGGACGCGGCGATTCGGCCGCTGGATAACCAGCCGCTGGAGCGGACCGCGGCGGCGGTATACTTCACTGGTGGTCCAGCGTCGCGCGTGCGCCGCCGCGGCCACTAAACGGCATTCCGTTATGCACATGTAATAGTGCCGCGGTTGGAGACGCGATGCAAAACGACACTTGGGTATGCTTCGAGTGCCGTACGGCGTTGCGTCGTCCGACGGGGCGGGTCCTGATTGACGGCGAGTTGCCGAAGCTCGGCCAGGCTGATCGACGGATCAGTTGCCCTTCGTGTGACGCTTCGTGCCAGTTTCTCGGGCCGACAATTAAGGTACCGCGCAAGGGTGCCGTTAAGGTGTGGCAGAAGCTGCGAGAGCGTGTCGAGGAGAAATCCGTTGATCAAGCCAGCGAACGTGCAGTCGAGCGGGTTCGCTGGAGCCACACAATTGAACGCGCTGACCGTGAAGAGCTGCAAGAACTTGAGGCTCGCCCACCGAACGCGCATCGGGCCAAGTTGATCGCGGAGCTAAAACGCCGCTTGGCGCGTGCATGACCTGCCAAAGCAGCGGAACGGCCAGATTAGTATCTTGCAACTGCGAGCCGGTTTGGGGCCGGCCGCTAATCGGCCTTACGTTATCCGGCACTGATGACCCATGAACCACCTCAACTCGATTACGAACGTTCTACTTGGACTGAGGGGTGTAATTGGCGTGCAATTGTTTTGGCCGCAGTCGTTGGCCTGCCTACAGGCATCGCGCTGGGTTTCGCAGGCTACGCGATTATTGTCTTAGGGCCGCTTGCCAGCATCTTGGTCGGCTCTTCGGTCGCGTACGCGGCGCGGTCAAAGCGGGCTCGCTACGCCGTCCTTAGCGGTGTAGTAGTAGGGGTGGCAGCGTTCGCTTGGCCGGCGGTCAGAAATTTTCGCGACGGCTTTTCTTCGATCTCGGAGACGGTAACGATGTTTGTGATGGCCGTCCCGCTCTTTTTTGTCATGCCAGCTGCGACAGGCGGAATTATTGTTGCGTGGTCCCGGCGACGTGCCGCAGAACCACCCTCTGCAGCGGACCGGCCCCAGCGTCGAGGTTACTGAAGGTTCAGATCGCTCGGCCGGTGCCGGCCGCTGAACGGTTTTGCGTACGTTATCCCGCCTATGCACATACGAACGATCAAAACTGGCGACGGTCCACTTCTGAAGGAACTAACCTTGCGGTCGGTTGCCGAGGCACCGTACGCATTCGGTGGCCTGGACACACTCGCCGAAGAGCAGGAACGCCCGGACCAACATTGGGACGGATTTGCCGCAGAGTGTGCGGGAGACGTCGAAGAATGGCGTGACCGGTGCGTCGGCTACGTCGCCTTCGACGGCGAGGTCGCCTGCGCGAAGGCGATCGGATTTCTTTCGGCTAAAGATCCCACCCTTGCGCAGATGAGTGGCGTCTGGATCGACCCCCGCTTTCGTAGGCAGGGACTCGGGCGACGCTTGGTAGGCGAGACCTGTGAATGGGCCGTCAGCAAAGGTGCGAACCGGCTGCTACTGTGGGTCGATGACGCGAATCCGGACGCGGCCCGTTTCTACGAAGCACTGGGCTTCAAGGCAACGGGAAAGACCCGCCCTGTCGGCGAAGGCTCGCCTTTGCTTGAAAGTGCATACAAGCGGCCGCTGTCGGCGGGATAACCAGCCGATGCAGCGGACAGGCCGCGAGAGTAAACTGTGTGACAAGGGTCGTTTTGTGGCGGGCCGCTCAACGGCTTTGCGTTATGCCTCGGAGGAACGTGCGAATCGAAAACGAGTCGTCGCCTTCCGCCGGATACGCTTGCAGCGGTCCGGGCCGGTATGCGGCGCTACACAGAGTCATGCGTGCCGTGGGGAGAATACACCGATCTTGCAATGGTGGCACGAGGCGATGGCGGCACGATTGTTGGTGCGGTGCTCGGCGAGACTGGTCGGGGTGGTTACACATTTCTGTGGTATAGGTGGATAAGCGGTCTCGGCGGCGAAAATTAGGCACGCAACTAATCAATGCAATCGAAGTGGAAGCGGTTCGGCGCGGCTGCCATGGGGCATATCTGGACACGTTCAGCTACCAGGCACGGCCGTTCTATGAAAAAATCGGTTACGAGGTGTTCGGCACGTTGGATGATTATCCGATGGGCCATCAGCGTTTTTACATGCGCAGGCGGCTACATGTGCCTTCGCCAGACACCACAGTTGCAGCGCTGCCGCAATCCGGCGAGGCATAACCAGCCAATGCTGTGGACGGCCCCGCGTCGCGTCGAAAGTTTGCCTTTGGTATAGTGTCCCTTGGCGCGTCGCGTTGGCCGCCACAGATTGTCATCCGTTACCCAAGTAGCCTTCGGCGATGACAGGACCATTTGGCGTGTCAACTACATCACTGCCGCCACGAGAGTTCCTCCTTCGCCAGGGCGAGATCATTGCCGAGTTCGGCGAGCTGACTCAGGACTCAGGGAATATTTCGTATGCCGTTCGGCTACCCGACGACACGAAATTGTTCGTTAAGACCGCCGGCCATGCCGGCGACAACCGTTGGTATTTACCGCACGAGCAGCGCATGGCATTAGTCCGTAACGCAGTGAAAATCGCGGGCGCTATCGGCACGCATCCCGCGGTCCCGGCGCTGCTCGCGGTCATCGAATCGCCAGAGGGTCCGCTTCTGGTATATGAGTGGCGCGCGGGCGAGTCATTGCATGCGACTTGCGAGTTAAGAGAGCGGCCGGAGGCGGCCTATCAACGATTCCGCTGTCTTCCCATCAACACCCTGATTGCCGCATTAACTGCGGTCTTCGAGGTACACGCCGTTCTGGGCCGGCAGCAATACGTCGCCGTTGATTTTTATGATGGCTCGCTGCTGTACGACTTTGCCATGGACCGGTTAACACTGTGCGATCTGGATCATTACCATCTCGGACCTTTCACGAACACGATGGGTAGAATGTTCGGTTCGAGCCGCTACATGGCTCCCGAAGAATTAAAAATAGGCGCAGTGATCGATCAGCGGACCACGGTCTTCACCATGGGCAGATTGCTGGCGACGACACTGGGCGACGGCACTCTCGCCCGTGCGACATTCCGCGGCGACGACGCACTTTTCTCACTCATGTGCCGGGCCTGTGCGCCGGACCCCGCTGATCGATTCGAAACGATAGAAGTGCTCGGCACCGCTTGGTGCAACGCCTCGGTTCGATGATTGGGGGGCTGACGCGCGACGTGAGCAATTTCAGCCACTCTTGCCCTGACCCGATCGGGCCGGACGGTGGTGCGCTGCATGCCCTTTGCCCTCTACCCGAATCTGCTGCGAATCAGGTACCTTTGGGCTGATCTGAAAGCCGAGATCCCCGGCTGGGCAGATACGTCCGACTTCGCACTAGAGGGAAGTGTCGGCCCGTGAGTATTTTATTGTGAGGGTCTCAATGTTCGACAGCGATTTTCGGCGGCGTAATCATGCGGAGAGCAGTGATGATTCGGGCGTGAGCCATCCACGCCCAGGCACGCCACGATGGGACGCGCAATACGGTCGAGGGTGGACTGCAGCAGGTATGTTCGGCCTTGCGGGGTTCGTGGCCGGCGGGGTGGTGGCGGCAAAGGCGAGGAGCTCTGAGGGAACTGTGCAGGGGCTGGCCTTCGCCATCGCGTCTTTCGCCGGGCTTTTCTTATTTGGCATGATTTATCTCTGGTGTTACCGGCTGGGGATGGGCTGGCAGAACGGAGTGATTTGGCCGGACGAGAAGCCGGTAAAATACGCGTTGGTGACCGGCACGATTGCGGTCCTTTCGATCGCTGCGATTGCATTGGCGGTTTGGGCCGGATTTCATCCTGACCTCCTAGCGAGAACACTAGTCCGTCCTGTTCATCGCTGATCTTCGGGAATGTCCGACCGATACCCTCGCTGTCTACCACTACGCCATTGATGGCCTTGGCGCCGTCCGGCTGCAGATCAAAATCCATTGTGGCCGTCCCGGCTTCCACCACAGTAACGGCCGTCATCCGTTGGCCATCCGGCCGCTTGGCCTCGAAATACCCAGTCGGCATGGAGCCGCAGATGTAGAGCTTCGACGTGCCGGGCGGGACACGAAGTTCATATTTGCCGTCGGCTTCGGTTGTTGCGGATTGAATTGAGGCCGCGGCCTCCGGGTGGGCCGGACCGTACGCGCCAATCATTACATTCGGGAAACCCTTTTTCGTCACCGCGTCTCGGACGTGGCCGGTGATGACACCACCGTGGACCAGTTCAAGATCCGCCGTCTGTCGCTGCCCCTCGGCGACGTCTACTGGTGCAGGTGGCGTGGGGACTGCAACGCCGAGCGGGCACGCGGGGCCAACTGGTCTTCGAACGCCTGTGTCATGGCCAGCGGACGCGGCGCAAACAGGCGGCGGTGGCGCTGGCGAGGAAGATCCTGGTCTGGTGCTGGGCGGTGCTGCGGGACGGCGGCGTGTGGGACGAATCCCGTCTGTCGACGGCGACGCCCGTGGCCTGAGCGACAAACGACAGACGACAATCGACGAAAAAGACCTTCTTGAGAAAGTGATGACTCGGACGACGCGGGACGATCGCAGGGATGGATGAGCAAGCCCGGCCGGAGCTCGAATAACCACGTGAAGCACGAACGCTGCAAAGCGAGTGTGACTCCGATAGTCGGAATGAGCCAGGCCGGGCGATTGCAAAGTTGAATGAAGCCGGGCATCGACTCAGACACCGCCCGTGACTTCGAATAGTGGTCTGACCTTCACCCGTGCGATCAGGATGCGGACGCCGATTTACCGCTTGACGAAGAGGCCTTCATAGTGGTGGTTATGCCGCGCCGCCGTGACGCCCGATTCCGACGCCGAACCAGCGGGTACCGCCGATCCCGGTTAAGGCGGGCAACGCCCACTCTAACCGCCGCTCCGTAAGTCTTAACAACTTCATGTCGTCAAGGCAGCACCCGCCACCGGTCGTTCGGATCGTCGCCGAGCTCGACTTGCTTCGACGCAAAACGGTTGCGACCGATCAGGTAGAACGTGTCACCGCCGCCGCGGGTCTGGACGTAGAGCGCGCCTTTGGTTTTGACCCGTTCCAGATCCAGTCGGTCGAGCGAGTTGCCCGTGTCGAAGCGGAGCGAGCGGGCGACGGCCACATCGACGGCCGTCAGGTTCGTCGGCCCGCTGCGGTCGACCACGTTCAAGCGGTCTCTGACGACCACATTATTGAGATACGCCCGGTCGCGTCCGCCGCCGCCTTCGAAGATCACCTCGTCCACGGTTCGGTCCGTGATGCCGAGCATGTCGTCCCCGTCGCCACCGGCGAAATAGACGTGGTGGACGTAGAACTCGTCGTGCGTGGCGGTCACGGTGACGCGGTCATTGCCGCTGCCGCCGAGGATGCCGACCTCGCCGCCCCAGTTCTCACTGCTGCCGATGCCGACCGTGTCGTCGCCGTCGCCAAGGTCAAAGACGATCGGCGACGCGCCATAGGCGTCGAGTACCAGACCCTGCCGTCCGTTGATGGTCGTGCCGTCGAAAGCAAAAATAGCCGCTGAAAAGTCGACGCTCGGCCCGATCGACAGGTGATCGGCTTCGGCCGTGCCGGTGACGTAGACCGAGCCGTCCGCCCGCTGCACGGCGGTAACGTTGGCCATCATTCGGCGCGATTCGAGTGACTCGATCATCCCCATCCTCCCGCACAAGAGACGCCGGCCGTTACGGCCTTTTATCGGCCGGGTGCTACGGCCTCGAATTAGCTTCCCAGAGGTGCGTTTGTTAGCGGCATAACGTAGTGTCGTTCACTGGCCGCGGCCGCGCCGACGACCATGGAACTACGATAAACGTTCCGCGGCCGCGGTCCGGTGCAGCGGCGGGTTATGCAGCGACCCGTCCGCGTCATTTTCCGAAGCCTTGCCGGTACACCTTATGAGCTAGCACTATGCCGGTGTGTTGATCCAAGATTTCGACGTAGTCACCGTAGGACTCCCGACCGGTGATAGACACAGTGCCCTCGTCCCTCTCCTCGGTGCCGGTCAAACTCGACAAGCCCATCGTGACTTCGTTCGAATAGGCCGAATGCCTCGACGCACCGGCGGCGCTCAATTTGGTTTCCCAGAGCTTCCTCCCGGTAGCTAGGTCATGTGCTGTCACCATGCAACCGTCGCTCGACGGTTCGAAGTGTGCGAAGAACAACACATTCTTCTCCGTTAGGAAGGCTGATTTTGTGTGCCCTTGGATCGTCAGCAGTTCCTTATCATCGCTCATGAATTTGAACGTGATGCCCGATTTGGCTGGATCGTAGAACATGTGGATCTGGCACTTGCCGAAAAACTGGGACAGGGAGTACAAGACGTTCGCGTCAGCCTCGGAAAAACGGAATCTGTACCCCTCGAGGCTTCTCTGCCAGGACTCGCTGCGCAAATTGATGCGATCAGCTCCCGCGGTCACGACTGTCGTCATTGTTGCAACCGTGATAATTGTAAAAAATAAAACGTATCGAATCGCGCCTCCGCTGCATAACGTAACACCGTTCAGTGGCCGGGGCCGGCCGAGCGAGCCCAATGGTCAGCAAACGCTATAACTCGGCCACGGTCCGCTGCAACGGTTTGTTATCTGGCCAGTCGCGGACGCAAAATAACGCCCAGCAGGACGAGCGGACAAGCTAAAAATGCGGCGACGATGATGCCGGCGAAGGCATCGAGCCTAGTGAATGAGATCGTAGCGCCGGACGCTGCCGCATCGTCCAGCATCATGAACTGAGCAAATGTCCATAAGCAGCCGAACGAAATCAAGATCCCGGCGATCGTAAACGCGACAGCACTCCAGGCCCACGAACCGCAGCGCGTGGCTGGCAAGTACGACAGAGACTGCTGGCTGGGATCAGACATCGTCAGGCCAGATAACTGAAAGACATTCACTGGCCGGCCCGGCGCCGACCAACATTCGAACATGAGGACCGTTCCGCCGGGCCGGTCCAGTGCAGTGTCGGGTTATCCCGCCAGCCCGGCAGCCGTCTCACTTGCTGGCAACAGGCTGCGTCGCCGGCACGATCATGATCTTGATGGGCCGATTTGAAAACAGTCGCAACTCGGAAATCGGATTTCCACACCCATCCGCGTGCTCGGCGCGACCGCGTTCGATGCCCGGCAGCTGACTCGTGTCAACTTCGATCGGGCCCCAGGCACCTGAGTCGACACCGCGCATCTCCGTGATCGTGATGCTTCGATATGCAGCACGATCGCCGCAACCACAGCCGATGGCCAGCGTGACGAGAAGGAACCCAATAGCAAGAGTCATGACTCGTTGGATCATCACGTCTCCATGGCGGGATAACGCATCACCGTTCAGTGGCCGGGGCCGGCCGGAAGACTGACTGGCCGCATGGCCCGAGCGACCCTGACGCCGGGGCCGGTCCGCTGCTGCGGGTGGTTATACCGCCTTCTGTCGCAGCCGCGTACCTCTCTCGGACAGGTATGCATGGAGTTCGCTCAATGGCGGCTGGGCGTTGAACCCGATCGCACCTATCACTTTGTCGGCAGAACTGTATAGCACTAACGCCTCGAAAGAGCGGCCGTCGGCGGCGATCGACTCCACGCCGTATGCATCTATGTCGCTCCACGGCCAGAACTCGATAGTAAAGAACACACCGCTGATGCCATTCCGGTTGATTCCCTTCGGAGAGACTACGACCTCAGACGGAAACGCGGAGGTTAACGCGGGCATACCTACGCCGATCGCAAGGCCACACCCCACAGCAATCAGGATCATCAGCGGCCAGCCCGGCGCGTTCGGAGCAGGAATCACCGCCCGGACGATGAGAACGGCCGCGGCAGTGAGAATGGAGATTACAATTCCCGTGCTCAAACGGAGCCCACCACCTCGGGTGACGCGTTTGAACGCTGCCGGTTCCCTCCACCTCACGACTTGCATAAGCAGCTGCTCCGGGCGGTATAACGTAACGCCGTTCAGCGGCCGGGCGGGCACCGGACGCACCCTCGAATCACGGAGACCGCGACGCCCGCACGGTCCGCTGCAACGGCTGGTTATGCGGCACCCGCAGGATCGCTTGATCGACGCTTTTGTACCCAGCCTTCAAATGCAGCCCGGAACGCCGCGGTTTGCGCATCATCGTACAACAAAAACTCGAGCGTTCCATGTCCCAGTTGCTTGTCATAGTCCAGCACCGCTTCCCAACTGGTCAACGCCAGTGTCTCCGCAAAGAAGCGAGCGGTAGGCCACGGCATGCGACCAAGCTGAAGCCATGTAAGCAGCATGTGGTTCGGGAAAGCGTCCCTATCGCAAAACACAAGATGATGGCTCTGGTGCTCGGCGAGAAAGCGCCTCAACTCAGGCAACACATCATCGTACAGCCACCCCAAGGTGGCATCTTGGGGTGGCAGCCAGAACTCTGAGGCATTAAGCACTCGGTCAACGTCAACTGGTTGGAAGTGCGTGACGATCCCTGGATGCACGAGCGTCCAATAGGCCCATCGGTAGCCGGCATCGACGTACACCTTGCAGTCGGAACATGCGAAGTAGAGATTGTTCACGTCGGCCCTCGGTTACAACATGCGAGCCGCACCGTAGCCGCCTAACGGAACAACGCTATGCGGGCTGCCGAGGCTGCCGACGAGCGGCGTAGAACGGCACGACAAGCCCGATCAGCCCGAAGACGAAAATCGGCAGCAAAGCGGTTGTCATACTGTCCATCGCGTGGGACGTACCAACTGTCATGACTTTGACCGCGTACCGCCCATCATCCGAAAGCCGAGTGTTTGCCGGACTTCCCGCCGCTGCCGGACCCACAAAGACGGTGTAATCCGACGGCTGCAGAACGCGGTTTTGGGCGTGGTATAGAACGAAGCGGTCGAGGCACCACTGACTCGCCGACATCACGCAGATAACGAACAGGGACGCGATGGCGACGCGAATTGCAAAAGACGGTCGTTTGTCTGCCATAGTTGCTCCGCTCCGCCGCATAACGGATCAACGTTCAATGGCCGGCACCGCGCCGACCGACTTTCGATTCTACCAGAACGCTGAACGCGGGGCCGGTCCATTGCATCGTTTGGTTAGTTGGCGGCCGGCCCGCCGGGAACCACGACGACATCAAAACCGCGCTTACGTGACCGAATGCATCGCAGGAAAGCAGGCGTTAAAAGCATCACCAGCCCTCCGAGACACACACCGGCACCGGCTCGACCTGCCCACGTCACATCCCGCATCACCCGCGGCAGCTCCCCATGGATCTTGAGGTACGGACCGATCACCGGAT
>JAQGHK010000234.1 GCA_028288875.1 Phycisphaerales bacterium
GCACCAGAATCGCGCGCCTTTGCCGACTTCGCTTTCCACACCCACCGCTCCCCCGAGCAATCCTGCCAGCTCGCGCGCGATCGCCAGGCCAAGGCCCGTGCCGCCGTGCTCGCGCGTGTGCGACTGATCACCCTGTCGAAACTTCTCAAAGATGACGCCCTGCATGGCCGGCGCGATGCCCGGTCCGTGGTCGATCACGTAGAGGCGGACGCGATCGTTCGGGCGCTGCTCTGCGGTCAACTCGATCACTGAACCAGTCGGCGAAAACTTGATCGCATTCGACAGCAGATTGTACAGGACCTGCTGCAGGCGACTTGGATCAGTTTGAACGACCGGCACATCGGACTCGATCTTCACATCCACCGTCAGCTTCTTAGGTTCCAGCAGCGGCCGAAGCAGATTGACCAAGCCTTCGAACAGGTCGCTGAGGCTCAGCGGCTGCACCCGCACGTCCAATTTACCCGCCTCAATCTTGGCCAGGTCGAGCAGATCATTGATCAGGTCGAGCAGGTTATGGCCGGCCTTGATGATGTTCTGCAGGTATCGGGCCTGTTTGGCGTCGGTCGGGATGCCGTCGCGCAGCAGATCGGCAAAGCCCAGAATCGAGTTCAACGGCGTTCGCAATTCGTGGCTGACGTTCGCCAGGAACTCCGTCTTCAGCTTGTTGGACTGGAACAGGGCGTCGTTCGCTTCGGCCAACTGGCCAAGACGTACGTCTAGGCTTTTGTTCATCGCCGTGAGCTTGTCGTTGCTGCCCTTCAGAGTGGCGAGCATCTCATTGAAGGTTTCAGACAGTTGCTGGAACTCGTCACCACTGTTGATGTGTGAGCGGATGTTCAAGTCGCCGGCCGACACTTTTTCCGCCGTTTCCTGCAGGATGCGAACGGGCCGAAGGATGATGCGGGTGATGATCAGATACAGCGTGACGCCGGCCAGCGCGCCGGCGATTAGGGCGGCGATCAGCAGCAACACGCGGTTTAGCAGCTGCTGTTGGCCAGACGATTGGGACGGAATATCGATCGCCACGATGCCAATCAGCGGGGGGTCAATCGGCATCTGCCGCAGCGTGGGCGAGAACGGCGGCGGCGCGTGGCATTGCAGGCAGGAATCGCGGGCCGTCAGCGCGCGGGCGTAGCGATAGCGATCGCCACCGCGGATGAAGCTGCGGCGATCGGGGTTCTGCTTAAAGAACCGAATGGCGGCCGACTCAAAACGGGTGATGCGGGCGTCACCGACTTTGTCGACGGCGATCAGTGCTCGTCGCTGCCAGGCCGCATCGGCTTGCTGGGTGGTCGGAATAAGGGTGGGGCTGAACGACGGCAGACGAAGATCGGTCTGGCCGGCGGCTTTCACATGGTCTTGCAGCACGGCGTCGGCGAGCAGCTTTGCAGCGCTTTCGTTTGGCTGTTCGCTGAGGGTTTCCATCCGCTGCCACGGGACGAACAATGCTGCCATCACAACCAACACCACCGCCACGCCGAACAGCAGCTGACATTTAGTCGCTAAGGAGATGTTGAGGCGTCGCGCCTTTTTCGGCATCGGACCTGATATTAACCGGTGGTGACGTGCTTGAGGATAAGGTCCATGACCTCAATCGCCTGATAGCGGTCGCGATCGAGCAAGGCTGCCTCGCTTGAGATGACGACGGGATGGTCGTTCTCATCCTTCGGAATCGCGCCATGGCTGCCGCGGACGAGGGTGGCGTCCAGCGGAATGACGTCCAGCAGCGCCCGCATGCCCAGCTTCCGCGCCGCCAATTTCGCAGCGATCCGGGCCTTCACCGCCAGGCGCTTTGGATCTAGAAACAATTCGGCGGGGTCGTAGCCAGGCTTGCGGTGGATGTCGACTGTGCGGGCGTAGTCCGGGGCTTTGGCATCGTCGGCCCAGAAGTAATAGGTGAACCAAGCCTGAGGACTGGCGACCGCGATGATCTCGCCCGCGCGGTCATGGGCCAGATGGATAGCGGCCCTTTCCGGCCCGGCAAACGTCGCGGCGACGCCCGGAGTGCTGCTGATGAGCGAGCGAACCGCTTCAAGATCCGCCGGGTCGCGCACGTAAACGTGCGCCAGTTGATGGTCGGCGACTACGAAGGCGCGGCTGGCTGCGGCGTCGAGCAATTCACGGCCCAGTTCCTCGCGGAATGTCAGGTAGCCGTGCTCGCGAAGGATGCGATTGAGATGCACCGGCGTATCGACCGGTGTGATGCCGTATTCGCTGAGCAAGAGAACTGCCAAGCCATTGGCATCGGCAACTTTAATCAGGCGGGCGACTTCAGCATCAACGGCCTTGAGGTCGGCGGCGATGGACGCGTCATCCGGCCCAATCTTCTGCAGGCCGTAATCCAAGTGCGGGAGGTAGACCAGATTCAGCGTCGGTTGGAATCGGCGTTCGACCTCGATGGCGGCAGACGCGATCCATCGCGTCGATTCGATCGACGTCATCGGGCCCCAGAACTTGAATAGCGGGAACTGGCCTAGTTGCTTCTGGAAGTCGGCTCGCAACGTCGGCGGGTGCGTCCAGATGTCGGGCAGCTTGCGCCCGTCTGCCGGATACATCGGGCGCGGCGTCAGGGTGACATCGGCCGCGCTGTACATCGCGTTCCACCAGAAGCAGTTGGCGGTGGTCGCGTCGGGATGAGTCTTCTTCAGCACGTCCCAGACGCGCGGCTGCTGGACGAGCGCGTCGGCCTGGCGCCAGAAGCGCACTTCTGCGTTCTCCCGGTCGTACCAGCCGTTGCCGACGATGCCGTGCTTTTGGGGCCAAGTGCCCGTGAGGTACGTCGCCTGCGCGCTGGCCGTGACGGCGGGGAGCAGCGGCGCGATCGTCGCGGATCGTCCGCGGGCGATCAGTGCTTGAATAGCCGGCGTGTGCTCGCCAATGAGTCGATTCGACAGACCGACGACATTGATGACGATCGTACGGCGCACACGTTTATCAGCGACGGCCCGCTCGGCTCATTACCGGCCGCCCGCGGCGGGGTTGTAGCCCGGCCGAATACCGCCAGGCGGCATGCCCGGCATCCCGGGCATCCCAGGTGCGCCGGGCGCGCCAACGGCACCTGGCGCCGTCGGCGTACCCGGAGCGCCCGGCGTACCGGGCGGCGGGGCCAGCGACTGAATATACGCCCGCAGCGAGAGCATGCGTTCGTTCGTACGATCGGCCGTCGGCTCACGCTCGATCAGACGGCCGTCCGCAGTCAGCAGCAGGACGTAAGGACGGCCTGCGCCATTGTTTCCGCGTGGATCATACTTCAGGTCGACGACGGTCACGTTCGTGCCGTAATCCACGCCGGCCTGCACGTCGCCGATCCGATCTCCGGGGCTGACCGTAAATGGCAGCGTCTGCCACTTACCTTGGGCCCACTTGAAGACATCGATCTTAATGTTTGCCGGCGTTTTGTCGGACTGCCAATTGGTGGTGGCGAGGTAGAACTCAGCCGTCGGCGGAACGTACGTGGACTGGCCCCAACCTTGGGCATCGGGCTCGCTCCAGATCGCGAACTGCTCGGCCAGTTGCGGCGGGCGGGTGATATTGGAATCGTAGACTGGATTCCGCAGGGCGTAGACAACCTGGTAGCGGTAGGTATGACCCTCGACAACCGTCTCGTCATATGCCCAGCAGAGGAATGGCTTTTCGATGCCGGGCTGAAAGTTCGGGGCCGGCAGGGGCTCGGTCGGAGCCGGGACTTGGCCCGGGGCAAGCGCCACGTTCGGGGGCATGCCGCCATTCATCTCCCCATTTGGATCGCCACCGGGGGGCATTCCGCCAGGCATATTGCCATTGTTTGGCCCAGGCAAGACCGGTGAGACGCCGGCCGGGAAGCGCGTTTGAAAGAACGGCTCGCTCGCGAGATCGCCAAGGTTGTTAGGA
>JAQGHK010000239.1 GCA_028288875.1 Phycisphaerales bacterium
AAATAACGGCATCGATCCCAAGCTAGCGCCCGCGGCCGATTACTTCGCGGACCAATGGCACGCCCGCGTGAGCGATTCGCTTTGCTTCGATAAATCGCTGACGGATTTCATCGTGTGGAATCTGGACAAGTGGACGAAGCAAACCGGCATTGACGGCTGGTACGTCGACAACGTCCGCCCTGTGGCGTGTGACAATATCGACGCCGGCCGCGGCTACCTCCTGCCAGACGGCCGCGTGCAGCCGACGTACCAAATGTTCGCCATTCGCGAGCACTATCTCCGCGTCCGCGCTGCGTTCCAGGACAACGGCAAGAGCGGCAAGATCGTGCTGCACATGACCAATCACATGATCATGCCCTGGATCGGCGCGGCCGATCTGGCGCTGGACGGTGAAGACCACGTCACGCTGCCGGAGATGGGGAAAGACTTCATCGATTTCTGGTCGCCAACGCGCCTGCGGTTGGACGACCAAGCCCCCCAGGGCACGCCGGTCACGTTCCTGCAGGAATTCCAAGGCAATTGGAAGCCCGAAGAATTGAAACGCGTGATGCGCTCGTACACCGCGATGACGATCCTGCACGACGTGCTACCCGGCGCAAACCCGAATGGTCAGAACCCCGAAGTGTGGCGCGGCCGAGAACGATTCGGCATCGGCGATGCTGATGTCACGTTCCTTCCGTATTGGCGAAAAGACACGGGCATCGCCTGCACCGGCACTGACCTTTATGCGTCGGCCTGGCAGAAGCCGGGCTCGGTATTGATCGCGGCCGTCAATGCCGGTGCGGGGGCTACGACCGTGACGATCCACATTGATCGTACTCGGCTGAAACTGCCGACCGATTGCAAGGCCTTTGACGCCGACACCGGCAAGCCATTGGCCCTCACTGATGACGGCGCTATTGCCGTTCCTGTTGATCGTCATGACTACCGGCAAATCCTGATCCTGCCGCCGGGACAAACGCCCACTAACGCAGAAGAGGCGGCCCGATGAGCTGGATCGACTGGCTCATCATGGCGGTGCCGGCGGTTGTCGTGCTGTACATCGCGTGGGTGACCAACAAGTACGTGCGCAGCGTGGCCGACTTTCTGGCGGCCGGGCGGGTCGCGGGGCGGTACCTCGTGTGTACGGCGTCGGGCATGGCGTCGATGGGCGTGATCAGCGTGATCGCCGTCTGCGAGCGGAATTATCACGCCGGCTTTGCCGTGACCTGGTGGTCGGCGATAGGAATTCCGGTCGGGCTGCTCATGACGCTCACCGGCTTTGTCACCTACCGCTATCGCGAGACGCGCTGCCTGACCCTGGCCCAGTTTTTTGAGGAGCGTTACAGCCGATCGTTCCGCGTCTTCGCCGGCACACTGGCAGCGGTATCTGGCATCCTGAACTACGGCATCTTCCCCGGCGTCGCGGGCCGCTTCTTCGTTTATTTCTGCGGCCTGCCCGAGCGGACGCCGTTGCCATTTCTCAATGGCGGCGTACCGACGTTCGTGCTGGTGATGATGGTGTTCCTCGGCGCGGCCTTACTGTTCGCGTTGGCCGGCGGGCAATTGACGATCATGGTGACCGACTGCGTGCAGGGGCTATTCGCTTACGCGATGTATTTGGTTGTCGCGGTCGCGCTGCTGTACCTGTTCCCGTGGCACATGATTTCGGACGCGCTGATGAAGGCGCCGCCGAACCAATCACTGCTTAATCCCTTCAAGACGTCGCAGGTGACGGACTTCAACTTCTACTTCGTGCTGATCGGCATTATCGGTGGCATCTACGGTGCGATGGCTTGGCAAGGGACAGCCGGCTTTAATGCATCGGCGGCCAGCGCGCACGAGCAAAAGATGGGGAGTATTCTCGGCAGCTGGCGCGGCATGGTGTTTGAAGTGATGCAGACGCTGCTTGCGATC
Source organism: Phycisphaerales bacterium (assembly GCA_028288875.1). Lineage (GTDB taxonomy): Bacteria > Planctomycetota > Phycisphaerae > Tepidisphaerales > Tepidisphaeraceae > RYN-431. The sequence continues at coordinate 1,897 of JAQGHK010000239.1, forward strand.
TGCGCACTGACCTACATGACCAGCGCCGCATACGCCCCCGCCGCAGCGGAAACGGCCAAGGCCGTGGCCGCCGTGTCGGGCGGGCCATATCTGCAGGGAGAGATGCGCGTGCCGATCGCCCTCGGCCATTTCCTGCCGATCGGCGTGAAAGGCGTGTTCGCCGCGCTGATGTTTTTCCTCGCCTGCACGAACGACGTCTCCTACCTTCACTCCTGGGGCAGCATCATCGCCCAAGACGTGATCCTGCCGTTTCGGCGGACGGCGATCTCGACGCGGTCTCACCTGTTGCTGCTGCGGCTATGCATCACGGGCGTGACGATTTTTGCGTTCATCTTCAGCATTGTTTATCCGCCGACGCAGTACATCTATATGTATTTTGCGATCACCGGCGCGCTCTTCCTGGGCGGGGCCGGGTCGGTGATCATCGGGGGACTTTATTGGCGCCACGGGACGGCCGCCGGCGCGTGGACGGCGATGATCGCCGGCAGCGGCACGGCCGTCGGTGGCATTCTCCTTCAGCATCAATGGCCCGCCGTTGTGCCGTATCTGCTGCGGCTATTTCCGAATAGCGCCTACCTGCACGCTCATTCGGACGCGTTTCCGATCAATGGCCAATACGTGAACGCGATGTCGATCGCCATCGCGATCACCTCATACGTGTCGGTGTCGCTGCTGACCTGCCGTCAGCCCTTCAATCTGTCGAAGCTGCTACACCGCGGCGAATACGCGGTAGACGCGAATGGCGACCCGGCCCCCGCTCCGCCCAAGCCGCCGCGGACCTGGCGCGAACTCCTCGGCATCGACGAACATTTCACACGCGGCGACCGAATTCTGGCCGGCCTGTTGTTCGGCTGGTCGATGCTCTGGTTCGCAGTATTCCTGACGATCAGCATCTGGAATCTAATTTCGGTCTGGCCAGACACGTGGTGGGCGAATTACTGGTTCTACGCCGGCATCGTGATCCCGATGGCGCTGGGCAGCATCACCAGCGTGTGGTTCACGTTCGGCGGCCTGCGTGATTTGCGTCGGCTGTTTGTTCGCCTTCGCACGATTGCTCGCCATGCCGATGATGACGGCACCGTCCCTGTCGCCGACAGCCCGATTACCGACGTCGAAGCACCCCCCGCGCCGCTGCTGGTCACCAACGCCCTGCCATGAAACGAATCGCCCACTATATCCGGAGCAGTCACTGGGATCGCGAATGGTACGAGCCGATGCAGCACCTGCGCATGCGGCTCGTCGCTACGCTCGATGAAGTACTGGCCCATCTTGCGGCTGATGCCGATTTTCGATTCGACACCGACGGCCAGTCGATCCCGATCGAGGACTACCTGGAAATCCGGCCGGA
>JAQGHK010000251.1 GCA_028288875.1 Phycisphaerales bacterium
GCCGTACGTGCAGACGGTGGAGCAGAAGATGAACTGCTTACACTTGCCGGCGAAGACTTTGATCGACGCATCGGCATGCTTCGGCGTGAAGCAGATCATGTCGATCACCACATCAAACGATCGTCCCGCCACCGCCGCGGCAAACGCCGCTTCGTCGTTCCGGTCGGCGGTCAGGATTTCGATATCGCCGCCGGTCGTGTCTTCCCGCTGGCCGCGGTTGAGCATGGTGATTTTTGCCCCGCGCGTGCGCAGGTGTTTCACGATGCCGGTGCTGATCAAACCCGTGCCGCCGATGATCAATACGTTCATGCTGTTTCCTTCGCCAAATGCGTTGCCAGACTATTTGAAACGTCCTCGCGCCCCGCAGGCCGTGCGGCCGACGGAGAATGGCCTACAATAGTCCCTGTATGTCCGACAATTCACAAATCCCCAATTCTCAGGCCTCAGACCTCCCCCCCGCCAAGATTGATATTCCGCGCATCGAAAAGGCCGTGCGGGAAATCCTCATTGCCGTCGGCGAAGACCCCGACCGGGAAGGCCTGCTCAAAACGCCCAACCGCGTCGCCCGCGCCTACGGCGAGCTCATGGCCGGCCTGCAGGACGACCCGCGCCGGCACCTCAAAACCGTGTTCACCGAAGAATACGATGAAGTGGTGCTGCTCCGCGATATCGAATTTCACAGCCTCTGCGAGCACCACCTGCTGCCGTTCACCGGCCGGGCGCACGTGGCGTACCTGCCGAAGGGCAAAGTCGTCGGCCTCAGCAAACTTGCCCGGCTGGTGGAAGGCTTCGCCCGCCGCCCGCAGGTGCAGGAGCGGCTGACCACGCAGATCGCCGACGCGATCATGGAAGAGCTGCAGCCGCTCGGCTGTGCGTGCGTCATCCAGGCCACCCACACCTGCATGACGATCCGCGGCGCGAAGAAGACCGGCAGCACGATGGTCACCAGCGCCATCCGCGGCAGCTTCCGGACCGACGCCCGCAGCCGCTCGGAAATTCTCGCGCTGATGCACGCGAAGTAAGCCGGCGTAGAACTGATTCCATCATGGCCACAACTTGACGCGTCCGCCGCGCACAAGTGTGATGCGCTTTCTCATGGATGACCCCGAAGTCTCAGTCGTCATGCCTTGCCTCAACGAGCGGCTGACGCTGCGCACCTGCATCGATAAGGCCCACGCCAGCCTGCGCGAGCACGGCGTGTCGTATGAGATCGTCGTCGGCGACAACGGCTCGACCGATGGCAGCCAGGAGATCGCCAGGGATGCCGGCGCTCGCGTCGTCGACGTGCCGACCAAAGGCTACGGCGCCGCGCTCATGGGCGGCATCCAGGCGGCGCGTGGCAAGTACGTCATCATGGGCGATGCCGACGACAGCTACGATTTTTCCGGCCTCTATCCGTTCGTCCAAGCCTTGCGCCAAGGGAACGACCTGGTCATGGGCAACCGCTTCAAAGGCGGTATCGAAAAAGGCGCGATGCCGTTTCTGCACAAATATCTGGGCAATCCCGGCTTCACGATGCTCGGCCGGGTCTTTTTCAAAAGCCCGTTCGGCGATTTTTACTGCGGCCTCCGTGGGTTCAATCGTGAAGCGGTTCTCGATCTGAAGCTGCGGACGACGGGCATGGAATTTGCGATCGAAATGGTCGCCAAATCGACGCTCTATCGCCTGAAGCTGGCGGAAGTGCCGACCACGCTCTCGCCGGACGGGCGTGATCGCAAGCCGCACCTGCGCACCTGGCGCGACGGCTGGCGGACGCTGCGATTTCTGCTGCTGTACAGCCCGCGCTGGCTGTTCCTATTCCCCGGCGTGCTGGCGATCGTGCTCGGCATCATCGGCTATGTCGTTGCCTATCCGCAGCTGGGTCTGACGATCAACGGCAAGTTGTTAGCGCGGTTCGACGTCAACTCGCTGCTGGTGGCCAGCCTGTTCTTGATCGTGGGCTTCCAGGCCATCCTGTTCGCGGTCTTCACCAAGTCGTTCGCTATCGAGGAAGGCCTGCTCCCGCCGGACCCGAAGATGGAACTGATGTGGCGCTACATCAACCTCGAAAAAGGCCTGCTGCTGTCGGCCGTCGTGATGTTCGTGGGCGTGGCGATGATCGCCTGGGCGACCAACGACTGGCGGCTGCACCATTTCGGGCCGCTGGACGCATCGCGTTCGCTGCGTCTGGTCATCCCCGGCAGCACACTGGTGGCCGTCGGCTTTCAGGCGCTGCTCGGCAGCTTTTTCCTCAGCATCCTTGGACTGAGGCGCCGATGAGCCAGCCGCCGGCGAATTCGCCCACGGAATTCGATGCCTACGCCGCCGATTACGAAGGCGCATTGCAGGAAGGGCTCGCCGCCACCGGCGAAGATTCCGCCTTCTTCGCCGAGCGCCGCGTGACGTGGCTGCGCAAGCGGCTGGATGCGATGGGCGTGGCCCCCCGCCGCATCCTGGATTTCGGCTGCGGCACGGGCGGATCGACGCCGTATCTGCTGAGCATCCCCGGCGTGGAGAAGATCGTCGGCGGCGACGTCTCGGCAGCATCGCTCGACGTCGCCCGGCAAAAATGGACTGATCCGCGCGTCAGCTTCACCCTGCTAACGGAGCTCTCGCCGGACGCGCAATTCGACCTGGCGTTCTGCAACGGCGTGTTCCATCACATCCCCGTCGCCGACCGCGCCGGCTGCGTGCGGCAAATCTTCGGCGCCCTACGGCCCGGCGGCGCGTTCGCGCTGTGGGAAAACAACCCGTGGAACCCCGGCGTGCGCTACATCATGAGCCGTGTGCCGTTCGATCGCGATGCGATCACGCTGTCACCGCCAGAATCGCGGCGATTGGTGCGGGACAATGGGTTTGCAGAGAGCACGCAGGATTTTCTGTTCATCTTCCCGCGCCAGCTCGCGTGGTTTCGCCCGCTGGAAACGTCGGTGTGCAAGCTGCCGGTTGGGGGTCAATATCTGACGCTGGGACGGAAGCCGTCCGCAGTAAGCTAGCGCCTCTGCGTTTTCGTAGGGGCGACGCATGCGTCGTCCGTCGCCGCGGAATGATAAGAGGACGACGCATGCGTCGCCCCTACAAAACATCGCGGGTCAGCGTGAAGTGAATGTACTTCGCCACGCGGAATCCCGGCCGCGTCCATGTCACGCGCCGGCCAGGCCAGCGGGTGGAGGCGAGTAGTTCCTGGTACTGCAGCTCGGTTCGCACGAATTGCCCGCGATCGCGAGCCGCGAGGAAATTATTTACACCATGCCCCGGCACGACGGCGACATCCTGCGTGACGACCGTCTTCACGCTCGGCACACTGAAGATCAAGTCCAGCGTGGAGCGGGCGGAGGCATCGTCGAGGTGGTGGATGACGCCGAGCAGGAGGACGCGGTCGATGCGCTCGCGCTCCAGCAGGCCCGTCAGTTGCTGCTGCGTGGCCGAGTCGGTCGAGAGCTTCGTGAGATCTATGTTTACGAACGTGGCGTTGAGCTTCAGACGGGTGGCCAACGCTTCGGCGCGGGCGAGATAGTCGACGTCGAAGTCGATGCCAAGATAGGCGGCCGGCTGGTGGGCCGTGGGCACGTAACGCAGGATGTCGGCCGGCCCGCAGCCGAGGTCGGCGACGCGCTGGTTCGGGTCGTCGAGCCCGTACAGCGTCACCCATTCTTTAAACGGCAGCCCGCCAAGCAGGCCGTGCCGCAGGGCGTGGTAGAGCGTCGGCGAAGCGAGCAGACGATGCAGCAAAGAAGGTGTCGAAGCCGGCATGGATCAGGCCGCCTTCTTCGCGTGGACGGCGATCGTCCAGCCGTAGCGCTTGAGGAACGGCAGGACTTTGAAGATGAAGCGGTCGAGCTTGTTCAGCCGGGTGTAAAGCGGGGTCAGCCGTTCGTGTTCGCTGACGATCTTTTTCCAGTAGCGTTCCTTGGACGGGTGAACGCCTTCAATGAGGTAGAACCGCATGAAGATCCAGAGCGTGGTGAACCAGAAGCATTCGAACTCGACGTTGGTGAACCGCTTTTTGAACAGGTCCACGTCGCGCACGCTCAGCGGGTGTTCATCCTCGGTGCGCACGCCGCTGGCCATCCGGCGATAGACGTTAATGGCGGGATTGTGCTTGAGCGGGTCCCAGGTGATGACGGTGCCGCCGGGCTTGAGGAGGATCTGAATCTGGTCGAGCGCCTTTTCGATATCGACGTGATGCAGCAGGTTGCCGGCGTAAACGATATCAAACGACGCCGGCTCGAGCGTGATCGTGTCGGCATCGGCCAGGTGCGTGGTGAGCGTGGTCTGGTGGGCCGCGGCGAGACGCTGCACGAGATCGAGAAACTGCGGGCTCAGGTCGGACGCGACGACGTCGGCCCCCTGCTTGGCGAACCAAACGGCCGCCTCGCCGGCGCCGCAACCAAGATCCAGAATGCGCTTGCCCCGCAAATCGCCGAGCTTGCTGATGAACCAGCGGTGCTCCGGGCAGGTGACGGCCGAGAAGCTCTCATCCACCATCACGTCTTCGACGCGCAGCGAGTCGGCCCATTCGTCGTGGAACGCCTGCTCGCGACTGTTTCGATCCTCTGCACTCATGCGCTCGCTCCGCCATCGGTCTGGACAACCTGCTCAATCATATACAGCGGGCGGCCCTTGCTCTGCTCGTACAGCCGGCCCAGATACTCACCAATGATACCCAACATGAATAGCTGCACGCTGCCGATGACGCTGATGCCCGCCAGCGTGCTGGCCCAGCCGGGGACGGCGTTGAAGAACAGGAAGGAGATCACGGCGAACACGGTTAGCATCAAGCCAACGACCGCAAACGCCAAGCCGACGAGGCTCGCAAACTGCAGCGGCTTGATTGAAAACGCCGTGACCGCATCAGCGGCGAAGCGGGCCATCTTTTTCAGTGGGTACTTCGTCTGCCCGGCGAAGCGGGCCTGGCGGTCGTACACGAGCGGCACCTGCCGGAAGCCGATCCACGCGATCATGCCGCGGATGAAGCGGTGCCGCTCGGGCATGTCCAGCAGGATATTCAGCACGCGGCGGGAGATCAGCCGGAAATCGCCGGTTTCGCGCGGGATGCGGACTTCGGACAGCCGATCAATCAGGCCATAGAAGAGGGAGGCGGTCCAGACTTTGAACTTCGTCTCGCCCTGCCGGGAGGAGCGTTGGCCGTAGACGACGTCGGCGCCGTCATCCATGAGGCGCATCATGTCGGTGAGCAGTTCGGGCGGGTCTTGAAGATCAGCATCGATGATCAGGACGCGCTCGCCCCGGCAATTCGCCAGGCCGGCGGAGAGGGCCAGCTGGTGGCCGTGATTACGGGAGAGTTTGACGGCCTTCACATGCGGATCATTGCGGGCCAGGTCGGCCATGAGCGCCCAGGTGGGGTCTTTGGAGCCGTCGTCAACGTAAAGAAGTTCGTAATCCCAGCCCGTGGTCTGGCAGACGGCGGTGAGGCGGCGGTGGGTTTCGCCAAGGCTTTCGGATTCGTTGTAACACGGTACGACGACCGACAGCGTTGGCATCGCCTCAAGGTGTATCGCCGCCGGGCCGGGGATGCAACCGCATCGGTGGCCCTGTATCATCCCGGCCCACATGAAATGGGCTGTTCGCATCATCGCATTAGGCATCGGCGTCGCGATCTCCGTGCACGCGATCGCTCAATACGATGCGACCCTGGCCGGCCGCATGCTGGTGCCGCTGGGCGTGGCGACGCTGCTCTGGTGGTTCGGCGATCACCGCCCGCC
>JAQGHK010000260.1 GCA_028288875.1 Phycisphaerales bacterium
GCATGCGATCAGGAACGCACGCGAGATGCTTAGGCAACTGAAAAGGCAGGAAGGACCGCACGGTGACTGACCCTAAGCGTCTACGTGCCATGCGAACTGATTGTGGACTTGATCGATATGCTGGAAACGTTCGGTCGAGCTCAATCGTCATTTGTGCGAAACCCGGGCAATGAAAGATCAGCATTGCCTGCCGACGCGATCGTATCGTTCGGTCATCAACCGCAAGCGATCCACGACCGCGTCCGAAAAGTCGCACTCTTTCATCCGCCACCGCCAATTACCGCTGGCACGCCCTGGTGTGTTCATTCGTGAACTGGAACCGAGGCCGAGTATGTCCTGCATCGGGAAGATCGCCGTGTTTGAAGAGGACTGCATCACCAGCCGGATGAGATCCCCTGTGCTCGCTTGGCCGGAGCTGCCCGCGTAGGCCGACACGCGGCGACGATCCGCGGGCCGAAGGGAACGCATAAAGCCAGCCGCCGTGTCGTTATCGTGCGTGCCGGTGTAGGCAACGGATTGGGGCGGATAGGCATGCGGCCGATGGTATGTGCCTGACCCGTCCATAAAGCCGAAGGGGAGGATTCGCATTCCAGGCAGACCGAACCTGTCGCGGAGGGCGGCAGCTTCGGTGGTAAGCACACCTAAATCTTCCGCGATCATCGGTAGGGGTCCCAGCGATTCGGTGACTGCGGTCAGCAGGGCCTCGCCGGGTACGGGGAGCCAACGCCCGTCTGTCGCTGACCCGGAGGCTGCTGGAATGGACCACATCCGTGTGAGGCCGACGAAATGATCGATTCGGAGTGCATCGAAGCGCCGGAATTCGCTAGCGATCCGCTTCTTCCACCACTGGAACTCTTCTCGCGCGTGCTCATTCCAATTGTAAATCGGGTGTCCCCAACGTTGACCCGTCGCCGAGAACATGTCTGGCGGCGTGCCACTGATGCGGGTCGGCTGCCGATTCTTGTTCAGCAGCCATCGATCCGGGCGACACCAGACGGACACTGAATCATGACCTACGAAGATCGGCAGGTCACCGATCAGAGAAACCCCTTTTCTCGCGGCGTAGGTTCGCAGCGCGCGCCACTGACGGTCGAAGATGTACTGGAGGAATTGATGGAAACCGACCTGGGCGGCGAGCTGGCGCCGCGCCGCCGCCATTGCGCCGGGCTGGCGGTCGCGGATTGGCTTTGGCCACTCGTGCCACGGCGCTTCGCCGTAGTGGTCTAGAAGTGCGCCGAAAAGGGCATCGTCATCCAGCCATCCGGCCTCCGCCTGACAGTAAGCGGCGAACGCGCGCTTTTGGCGCGGCGTACTACTCGAAAAGTTTACCCATGCGCGGCGCAGCATGGTCCAGCGGAACCTTCGCACACGAGGAAAGTTGATGGCCCCATCGCCAAAGCGCGGGACATTACGTAAATCGACCTTATCAAGCAGGCCATCGTTCTGGAGGCCCGTCAACGAAATCAAGAATGGCGATCCTGCGAACGCGGACGGCGAACTATAAGGTGAATTGCCCGGCGGCGGGCTTGGCGGGCAAACCGGAAGCATCTGCCACCACGTCTGACCTGCCGCGGCCAAACGATCGATGAACTGGAAGGCGGCCTCCGACAAGTCTCCGGAGCCGAACGGCCCGGGCAGCGATGTCAAATGGAGCAGAACACCGCTGGACCTCACGGAGAAAGGGTGTGCAGTCGATGGTCGTTTCTCGTTCATAGCCATTCGCAATCATTTCAATCCAATACGGAGAAGGCGCCGCTGATCAGGACGCTGCAAAATCAACCATGCGCGAATATCGCCGCCACCTTCGATGGCAGAATCGTTCCCGAATGGATCGAAGTCGACACGAGCACGCGTGCCGTCGGAAGCAACAGGCTGTCAACGCTGTCGATGGCAATCGGCTCGGCGCCGAAATTGATGAGCAGCGTTCGCTTATCGCTACCGGCAGACCTTTCAACGATCAGCACGTCTCCGGATGTCCATGCACGCATGTCGCGGCGTGACGAGTGCGCGAGCACCGGGTCGGTCCGCCGTAATCGAAGCAGTTCCCGATATAGGCCAAGCACGCGAGGATGTTCGCCATGGAGCAGTTCGCTCCAATCGAGCTTCGAATTCAGGAACGTTTGCTCCGCCTGAGGATCAGGCACCTGACCATCCCCGGCGGCGAATGACTGGAAATGTGCAAACTCCGCCGTGCGACCTCGTGTAATCGCCTGGCCTAACTCCCCCGCATGATCGGTGAAATACTGGAATGGCGTATCCGCCATCCACTCCTGACCCTGGAAGATCAGGGGCGTCATCGGCAGGAACAAGAGCAACGTACTAGCGGCAAGAAAACCGTCCGTACCGGCGGTCAAATGCAGGCGGTCGCCGATGGCCCGATTGCCGATCTGGTCATGGTTCTGGATCGTGTAAACGAAACTGCTCGCGGGCAGGTCATCGGCCGGATTACCACGTTGGCGCTCCTTGCCGACCTTCCAGGTTTGGCCCTCATACGTCCAGCCGCGGTTGATGCAATTTGCCAGCGCTGTCACCGTCGGTTCGTAAGCGGCAAAATAGCCATCCCGTTCGCCGGTGAGCAGGGCACGCGTCTGGTGATGAAAGTCGTCCGCCCAGACGCCGTCCATCTTGAAACGCGTCATCAGGCCCGGCCAGTTACGGTCGTCTTCGCAGAAAAGGAAGTGGGGCGTGCCGAGATCCTTGCGAAGCCTGTGCACATGGGCCGCCAGCTCTTCTAGAAAGTGCAAATCACTTGGATCGTGGATTTCATGCGTCGCGTCGAGACGGAACCCGTTGATTCTAAAGGTGCGCAGCCAGTGCTCAGCGGCGTCGAGACCGAGACGGCGCATGTACGGGTTGGCGTAGTTTAGCGCGTCGCCCCAGGGCGTCTTATGTTCGGCAGTGAAATACTCGGGACTGTAGCCTGACAGGTAATTTCCGGCCGGACCGAAGTGATTAAATACCATGTCAATGATGACGACCAGGCCTTGGCCGTGGGCTTCGTCGATAAATCGCTGCAAATCCTCCGGCGTTCCGTACGGGCTGTACGGTGCAAACCATGCGACGCCGTCGTAACCCCAACCGCGTGCGCCGGCCGCCGCCGCCAGCGGCATCAATTCAATGCACGTGACGCCTAGGTCTTTTAAGTGGCGCAGCTTGGGAATTGCGGCCGCAAAGGTGCCCTGCGGCGTGAACGTGCCGACATGCATTTCATAGATCACCAATTCGTCCGCGCGCAACGATGGTGCCCGATGAACGAATCTGTAGTCTGACCGCCAGACAATCGCAGCGCCGTCGGGGCCGTCTGGAAGCCAACGCGCGTAGGGATCAGGAAGGCGCGTCTGATCGACCTCAAACATGTAACGATCGCCAATCTGCACGTCAGCAAAAGAGGCTTCAAATAGACCGTTGCCACGCGCCAGCAGGGGGCGTTTTTCTTCGCACCCGGTGAGAGGAGACAGCACTACGTTTACGTCTGCTCCGACGGTGCTCCAAACTCGAAATGTGACGCCTTCGGGGGTGATAGAAGCGCCGAGTGCTGGGACGGCCTCCACTTCCGTACGGGGCTCGATATGTACTGAGCTAGACATTTTCATTTCCTCTGATTCAGTGGCGTGAGCGAGCAGCGATGCGCCCGTCGACAATTAGCGTCCTTCATCGCGTTAGAACGAGACTCGCTCTCTTATTGCGCCCGCACTATGGACGCCGCTTGCATACCTTAGATCGCAACGCCCAACGTCCGCCTTCGGGAATCGGGCGCACCTCTGTGCCTCGCGATGTTTATGACCGCGGTAGATCGAATGAATAAGATAAGCGTTTTTTCTTGGGATTTTTCTTATCAGAAATGATGACGGCCATGCTCGTGCCGAATATCCG
>JAQGHK010000265.1 GCA_028288875.1 Phycisphaerales bacterium
AATCGAGCACGCCGTAGCCGGTATCGACGGCATAGACCTTGGCCGCGCCTCGTTTCAGGAGGCAATCGGTAAACCCGCCGGTGCTGCAACCCAAATCCGCGCAAACGAAGCCGGTCACATCAATCGCAAAAGTAGCCAGCGCGTGCTCCAGTTTGAGCCCGCCGCGGGAGACGAATGGAGACGCTGGATCGGCCACGCCGGCACGGTAGCGGGCGTGGCCGGCGTTGTCATGCGTCCGTGAGCAAGCCGGCGGCGCGCAGGGTTGCGGTGTGGAGCGAGTCTGCGATGACGGGCGCCCACTTGGAGTAGCCGAGATCGGTCAAGTGAATGCTGCTGGCCTCGTAGTCGTAAGAGGGAAGCTTGACGTTCGGGAAGGCGGTGGCGGCATCGCTCCAGACGGCATCATATTGCTTGGCCAGGTCGTCCAGGTGAGCGTTGACGGCATCGACAGTCGCAGCCCGGCCGGCGCCTTCGCCGCGTGGCAGAATGCTGCTGAGAACCAGTTGCGACTTAGGCCGCAACTCTTTCAGCGTGGCCAGCACCCGGCGGATGCCGCGAACGGTGGAGGCCACGTCATCGGTCAAGGCAATATTGTTGGTGCCAACGGACACAAAGATCGTCCGGGGCCAGAGGCCTTTGATCAGGTCATGTTGCAGGCGAAACAGGAGAGAGGACGTGGTGTCGCCGGAAAAGCCGAGATCCGCGGTATCGAAATTGGCTTTGAGGGATTCCCACTCCGCCTTGCCTTCAACGGGCATGCGTTCGGTCAGCGAATCGCCGATGAGCAGCGTCCGGGCATTTTCGCCGACAAGGGCTTTCTGCTGATGCCGGTAGCGGCGAAGCCAGTGCTGGGCGCCTTCTTCGTCCCTTCCGGGCTCGGGCAGGGTCGCGAAATCGTCCGTGGTCTGGCCGTCGGCGAAGCGGACGCTGCGGTGTTCGACACGCTCGGTGAAGGTGCTGAAATGGGTGACATCCGACACCGTTACGCCGTCGGAGCCGGCGCCGCCGTCGAATTTGACGCCATTGATAAATCCGGGGGCGAATCGCTTTCGCTGGCTGCCGTCGGCGTTCAGGCGGACCAGCATGCCTTCGGCATTGGCGCGGACGTCCACGCGATCATTACCGGACGTGCCGCTGATGATGAGGGTATTATTGTCGTCAATCGTGCAGGTCGGGACGGCCGCGATTGGCACATCGGCGAACAGCGTTCGTCGTTCCAGCGCATCACATACGGCTCGCGAATCAAAATCGCCCATTCTCATCCACCCGCTTTCAGATGCAGGGCTTATCGGGCGAAGATCAGGATTGTCATGAATTGCTCGAGGCGGCCACTACGCCTATCGTGATTTTTATTCCCGATTCAGGAGCAGCGCCCATGCAGCATCGTCAGCTCGGCAAGTCCGACGTTCATGTGTCCCCGGTGATCTTCGGCGCCTGGGCCATCGGCGGATGGATGTGGGGCGGGTCGGACGAGAAGGAGGCGATCGACGCCATCCACGCCTCCATCGACGCCGGCGTGAATACGATCGACACCGCTGCCGTGTACGGCCAAGGGCATAGCGAAGAGCTGGTCGGGAAGGCGATCAAGGGAAAACGCGGCAAAGTCGTCATTGCCACCAAGTGCGGCATGCGCTGGGACGACCCGAAGCAGGAAGGCACCAAAGCCTTCGAGACCAACGACGGCGGCAAGCACCACGTCTTTTACCGAAACGCCAAGCCGGAAAGCATCGAATACGAATGCGAACAAAGCCTGCGCCGGCTGGGCACCGAAGTGATCGATCTGTACCAGATCCACTGGCCGGACCTGACGACCGAGCCGGAAGACAGCTGGGCGGCCATGGAAAAGCTGCTGAAGCACGGCAAGGTCCGAGCGATCGGCGTGAGCAACTACGACGTTAAATGGCTGGAGCGGATCGAGCGCATCGCCCCCGTCGCCAGCAATCAGCCGCCGTACAGCCTGATCAATCGCGGCATCGAACACGGCGTGCTTCCTTTCTGTCGGGAGAACGGGATCGGCACGATCTGCTATTCGCCGATGGAGCGTGGCCTGCTGACCGGCAAGGTGACGCCGGACCGCGAGTTCGGCGAAGGCGATCACCGCGCCAACCACAAATTCTTCACCAAAGAGAATCGCCAGCGCGTGCTGGATGCCTTGGAGCCACTGAAGCCGCTCGCCGAGAAGCACAAGGCGACGTTAGCCCAGCTGGTCATCAACTGGACGATCCACGAGCCGGGTATCACGGCCGCCTTGGTCGGTGCCCGCAACGCCGAGCAGGCCAAGCAGAATGCCGCGGCGATGAACTTCACGCTCAGCAAGGAAGAACGGGCCACGATTCGTCACGCGTTCGACGAGCCGTCGAAGGTCATGACGGCGTAATCCGGCAATCCTCAACTGCTCAGCAGTTCCAGGTTGCGATCGACCACCGACATCGGGCTGCTCCAGACGAGCAGGAACAGCGCCTCGCGCGCCAGGCGCTGGGCCGGGTGGTCGATCCGCAGGGCAGTCCCCTTGTGCAGCGTGACGGCGGCGTGTGTGGCGCGCAGGGCGAGGCTGTTCAATTCGCTGCGCAGCATCGGCACGGTCTGCAGATCGTGCGGATCGACATGCTCGTTGGCGGTGTGCACGCTTTGCCGGAGTTCCTGAAGTTGGCCGCGCAGCGTTTCATGGGCGGCCTTCGCGCTGGGGTGATCGATCTTGGCGATCAGCCGCAGCGCACCGACCGTCAGGCCGAGTGCCGCGAACGCCTGGCCGATCCGCACGGAACGGCTGCGCCCGCCCATCGCATCGGCGGCAGGTCCGGTAAGCAAAAGATCGCGACCGAGACGAACGTTCTCGCAGTGAACGGCACTGGTATGCGCCGCTGTCAGCGCGGCCAACGGCAGCGACTCGCCGACGCGCACGCCGGGTCGATCCGTAGGAAGGACGAAGATAACCGGCTCCCCACCATGAACACGCGCGGCAGCGACCAGAAAATCGCTGTAACCCGATCCGGTTGCCCACGGAATCGTGCCATTCAACTCAATGCCGTCGTCGGTCACCTTCGCCGTCAACGCGCCGGGCTGCGTGGACGTGGTGATGTGCGAGATGCCGATGGTCGTCCAGACTTCATTGCGGGCCAGCCGGGGCATCAGTTCGTCGCGCAGCTTGGCATTCTCCGCCTTTTCGATAAAGCCCACGGCGGCATCCCGCTGCGAGAACGCTAACGCGGTCGCGAGGGACGCCGCGGCGATCTGCTCGTACCGATCCTGCAGGGCAAAACCGTCTAAATCCTGCCCACCGTACTCGGCCGGGACCGCCCAGCCCATCGCCCCGACGGCGGCCAGGTCGGCTAAATCGTCGGCGACCCACGTGCCGCTCTGATCGAGCGCGTTGGCCCGCTTGGCGATCTTCGCCAACGCGGATTCGAAAATGGGGTCAGGGGCCGACGTCATGTCCTGATTCTACGCGCGTCGCGGTTTGCGGTATAACTTCCTTTGGAATGAGCTTCTACGTCACCACGCCGATCTATTATCCCAATGGCGAGCCGCACCTCGGCCACGTCTACACGACGCTCTGCGCCGATGTCATCGCAATCTATCACCGGCTCGCCGGCGAGCAGACCATGTTCCTGACCGGGACGGACGAGCACGGCATTAAGATGGTGAAATCGTCCGCCGACGAGGGCATTGAGCCCCGCACCTTGGCCGACAAGAACGCTGCCGTGTTCGAAACCGTCTGGAAAGACCTCGGCATCACCAATGACGATTTCATTCGCACCAGTTCCGACCGCCATAAGGCCGGCGCGACGGCGTTCGTCCAGAAACTGATCGACAAGGGCGATATCTACCTCGGCGGCTACGAAGGCTGGTACGATGAAGGTCAGGAAGAATTCGTCACCGAAACCACGGCCAAGGATAACGAATACAAGAGCACGATCAGCGGCAAGCCGCTCGTGCGGTACTCCGAGCCGACCTATTTCTTCCGTCTCTCGAACTATGTGCCAAAGGTCCTGGCCGCCATCGAGAACGGCCAGTTCCGGGTCGAGCCCGAATCGCGCCGGAACGAGGTCGTCAGCAAGCTGAAGCAGGGCGTTGAAGACCTGTCGATCAGCCGCAGCAGCCTGAAGTGGGGCATCCCACTGCCGCACGATCCGGAGCACGTGCTGTACGTCTGGATCGACGCGCTCAGCAACTACGTCACCGCCCTCGGTTACCCCGACGGCGACAAGCTGAAAAAGTTCTGGCCGGCTGATGTTCATTTGATTGGCAAAGAGATCCTCTGGTTCCACGCCGTCTACTGGCCGGCGATGCTGATGGCTGCGGAACTGCCGCTGCCGAAGGTGATCTTCGCCCATGGCTGGTGGACGAGTGATGGCCGAAAGATGGGCAAATCGCTGGGGAATTTCATCGATTTGCCACGCATTCGCGACGTGATCCAGAAATATTCGCTCGACGCGCTGCGCTTCTACATGCTCCGCGCCGTCCCGTTTGGGAACGATCTCGATTGGAAGGACGCGGAGTTGGCCAACGCCTATTCCGAACTCGGCAACGTCGTCGGCAACCTTCTCAATCGCACGCTGAACATGACCGCCAAGTATCGCGACGGCATCGTGCCGGCCGTTGCGACGCCGGTGGATGACGCGAGCCTTGCGCCGGCACTCAACGGCATGGAGCTGGCGATCGCCGGCGCGTACGAATCGCTCGAGCTGCAGCGTGCGGCGCTGCTGCCGATCGAACTCGCCCGCGCCGCGAACACGTACATCGACCAGACCCGCCCGTTCACGCTCGCGAAAGATCCGGCCAAAGCCGGCGAACTGGACACGGTGCTGAATCGCTGCATTCAGGCGATCTATAAATCGCTCGTCGCGTTGCTGCCGATCTGTCCGCAGAGGGCGGCCGCCGGCTTGAAGCAGCTCAACGTCGAGACGGATGGCAAGACACTGGGCCAATTGTTGTCCTCCGAGTTACCCGCGGGTCATAAGCTTGGGACGGCCGAGGTGTTGTTCCCGCGGATCGAGCCGACGACGACGGTCGCGACTCAAGGGGCCGTTTGATGCGGCCCGCATGTCGGTCGGCCAGTTGAACATTGCCTCCGGCGAAACTGCCGGGCTAAGGTGCCTGCATGGATGACGAGTTGCCCGAACGGTCGATGAAGAAGTTCCGCCTCGATCCCAAGTCGCTTGGCGAGATCGTGGCGATTCTTTCTCGCGACGGCCGGCGGACGGTGGTGAAGCTCGATGAGACGAAGATCGACGATCCGGCGACGCTGACCGCCGCGCAGCTGCACTCGGCGAAGGACATCGACATTTCCTCCTATTGGACGAACCCGGATCACCCCACATGGGGCCGGCGGCACTTCGTTTACGTCATGGGCGGGTCGAACGGCGTGCAATATTTCGGCGACTCGACAAGTGAAGAAGTGATCACCGTACTGAAGTCGCTCGACGGCTTCTTCGGCCAAGCGGCCGCGCCGCGGGCTGTCGTTCGTTCCACGTCGGCAACGGCAGCACCGACGATCTTCGACGACGGCCGCACGCTGGCGATGTTGGCGGGCGTCGCGCTCGGCCTCGCGATCCTCTTTTTCTTCATCGGCCGATGGTCAGTAGGGCCGACGTTTATCACCGTGCCTCAAGCGACGCCGGAACCGATGCCGACGACCGTGCCGTGAGCGCGCCGCTCTAATCCACGATGCCGCGGCTCGCCAGCTTCGCCGGATCGGCCGGCGGCCAGTTGCTCGGGCCGGTCGCCTGCCCCCATTTTTCCTTAGCGCGGTCGGTGTTCACCGGGTTGCCGTTCGCATTGATGGACAGCATGCGCTGCAGCGCGACGGTGGCCCATTTGCGGGTAGTCGCGTCGACCTTGATCTCGTTCATCACATTGCCTTCGACCAGGTTTTCGATCGTCCAGCACAGGTGCGGCAGGTCGATGCGGAACATCGTGGTGCAGAGGCATTGGCAATCGCTCAGCACACTGATGTGCTGCTCGGGGAACTGGTTTTTCAGGCGATTGACGAGGTGCGTTTCGGTGCCGATCGCCCAGCGTGTGCCGGGGGCGGCCTTTTTTACCTGGTCGACAATGTAGGCCGTGCTGCCGGCGAGGTCGGCCTTTTGGACGACTTCCCACTTGCACTCGGGGTGAACCATCACCTTCACATCGGGGTGTTGCTCCCGCAGGCGATC
>JAQGHK010000275.1 GCA_028288875.1 Phycisphaerales bacterium
GCCTTGCTGACGATATCGCAGGCTTCGGGGCGGTTGCCCATGGTGTCGAGCCAGAGGCTGGCTTCGTTGAGCGCCTTCAGAACAGCCTTCACGGCCTTCGGATTCTTTTCCGCAAACTCGGCGGTAAATGCGCACACCTTCTCGGGGTGATCCTTCCAGATTTCCTGCGTGGTGATGGCGGTGTAGCCAATGCCATCGGCGATGGTCTTGGCGTTCCATGGCTCGCCGACGCAGAAGCCGTCCATCTTGCCGACCTTCATGTTCTGCACCATCTGGGCGGGCGGGACGACGACGAGGCTGACATCCTTGTCCGGATTCACGCCGCCCGCGCCCAGCCAGTAGCGCGTCCACATCGCGTGTGTGCCGGGCGGGAAGGTCATGGCGAAGGTCAGCGGTGTGCCGGCGGCCTTGGCCTCATCGGCCAGCGGCTTCACGGTCTTCGGGTCGGCGTTGACCTTGCCCTTCCACTCTTTCTTCACGCTGATGCATTGGCCGTTGCGGTTCATCAGCCACGGGACGACCATCGGCTTTTTCGGCTGGCCACCGAGGCCCATGGTGCTGGCCAGCGGCATGCCCAGCAGCATGTGCGTCGCCTGGATCTGCCCATTGGCGAGGCTGTCGCGGATGGCGGCCCAGCTGGCGCCCTTAGTCACGGTGCTTTCAATGCCGTACTTCTTGAACAGCCCCTTTTCATGAGCGATGACGATTGGTGAACAATCAGTCAGCGCGATGATGCCGAAATTGATCTTGGTCGTCTCCGGGCCTTCCTGCGCGAAGGCCGCGCCCTGCAGCGCCCGCACGCCGGGCAGCCCGGTGAACACACTGGCCACGGCCGCAGCGCCTACAGCCTTAATGGCTTGGCGGCGCGTGACGATCAATGGTTTTGGAGTCGGCGAATCGCTCATACGAGAGTTCCTTCCAGAAACGGCGAACATTCAAACATTCGGCCGCTGCGAAGCGGCATGGGCGGGGTGTCTGTCGAGGGCATGCCCATATCCAGCGAAGCGGCGGCAGTGCGATAGGGAGCGGTATCAGTGCAGCGGGCGGCGATCGCACACGGATCGATCGATCGATCGACATGGCCCCAGCGCTGCATCTGCGTCACCAGCCAGGCGGCGTGCATGTGGCTGGGGAACGTGGTGTCGAAGGCACGCATCTGCCATTCGCTGGGCCGCAGGTGACTGACTTTTTCCGGGCCGACACGGCGATCCAAGCGAAGACTGGCCGCCAACGCGGCGGCGGGTACATCCAGATATTCCGGCCGGCTCAGCATCTCGGCCAGCGCGTCGATGTTCGTGGGAGCGGCGCAGTACCGGCAACCGCGGAGCAGGGCGCGAACCACCGACGTCACCGCCCCGCCGCCATCGGCCCAGCGGCCATTGACGGCCAGCACCTTGTCCGGGTGCGCAGGGAGCAGATCGGTCGTCAGCGCCGTGATTTTCCCGACGCCGTCGGCGTGGGCCACGCTGTTCCACGGTTCGCCGGCACAGAAGCCATCCAGATGTCCGGCCGCGAGGTGGGCCGGCATCTGTTGAGGCGGAAGCACGCACAGCCGCAGATCCTTGTCTGGATCAATCCCGCCGCTGGCGAGCCAGTCGCGGAGCAGATAGTGGTGAACGGACGAGTCAAACACGTGCCCGAACATCAACGGCCGGGCGCCTTTCGAACTGGCCTTGGTCTGGCCGATGAATTCGCCGAGCGCGGTCGCGCTGCTGACGCCCGCCTTGGCCAGGCGCGAGGAGAGCGTGATCGCGTCGCCGCCGCTGCCTAGGGCCATGACGCTGCGGACGGGGTCGCCGGCCGCCACTCCGCCTAAGGCTGATGCCACAGGCAGGCCGAGCAGCGCGTGGGCCGCGTCGAGCCGGCCGTACGCGAGCTTGTCGCGTACGTTCGCCCAACCCAGTTCCCGGCGGAGTGAAACCTCGACCCCTTCATCCTTAAAGTACCCCAGTTCGAACGTCGCGATCACCGGCGCGGCATCGTTCAGCGGCACGAAGCCGATGCGAATGGCGCTGCTGGAGCCGGGGCGAAATTGGGGGCGGGTCGTATGCATAAGCGTGCTGCTCGAGCGTTTGAGCAAGGTAACCGGGGATGATGTTATAAAACCAATCGAAAGCAGATGACGTATCGATCAATTTGATTCATACTAAGCACATGGCCGATGTACACGGACTGCGCGTATTCAACGCCGTTGCTGAAAAGATGAGCTTGACCCGCGCGGGCGAGGCCGTGGGCCTAACGCAGTCGGCGGTCTCGCATCAGTTGGCGAAGCTGGAGGCGGAGTTTCGCGTAAAATTGCTCGAGCGGCACGGCCGAACCATCTCGCTAACCCCGGCCGGCGCTGAACTTAGGCGGTATGGCACGGAGATCATTCAACGGGTTGATGCCTTGGCCGGGCTGATGCGATCGGCCGCCGATCCGGGCCGCGGCACGCTGCGAATCGGCGCGACCGTCACCGCCTGCCAATATTTGCTGCCCGACCCGATCCGCGAACTGCGCGAATGCTTCCCCGGTTACGCGGTCAATGTGCTGCCGGGCGATTCGCCGGTGATCTGCCCGTGGCTGGCCAGTGGGCACGTCGATATCGGTATCGTTGTGCGCGGCGAACACACGGCCCGCCTGCCGACGCGAAAGCTGTTCAGCGATCAGCTCGGCCTGGTCTGCCACCCACGCCACACGTTCGCCGCCGCCGATAAAGTGACCGCCGGCCAGCTCACCGATCAGCAATGGATCATGTACAACCCCGCCAGCGCCACATTCGGGGTCGTTGAGCGGCACCTTACGAAGCTGCGCGTGCAGCTGGGTAGCCCGATCGAACTGGGTTCGGTCGAAGCAATCAAAGAACTCGTGAAGGTCGGCCTGGGCATCAGCGTGCTGGCCAAGTGGGTGGTGCGGAACGAGCTCGCGGAAGGTTCGCTCCTCTGGCGTCCGCTGCCAGGACCGAAGCTGCTGCGCGACTGGGTCATCGCGCTGCCGCCGCACCGCTCCGTGCGGATGGTCGAAGAAAGCGCCGCCGAGTTCTGCCGGACCGCGGCACAAGGGCTCGCGAGCGGGTAAATTGCCGTGATGAAGGTTCCGTTTCTCGAACAAACGATGCGCTGGTTCGGCCCGCGCGATGCCGTGACGCTGGCCCACATCCGCCAGGCCGGCGCGACCGGTGTGGTGACCGCGCTCCACGAACTGGCCTGCGGTGAGGTCTGGCCGGTTGATCTCATTCGCCTGCGCAACGCCGAAATCACCGCCGCCGGGCTGCGGTGGTCCGTCGTGGAAAGCGTGCCGGTCCACGAGGCGATCAAGCAGAACACGGCGGACGCGGCGATGTATCTCGACCGCTACCGCCAATCGCTGCAGAACCTCGCGGCCTGCGGCATCCACGTCGTCTGCTACAACTTCATGGCCGTCACAGACTGGACGCGCACGAACCTCGCCATGCCAATGCCCGGCGGGGCCGAGGCGCTGCGGTTCGATGCCGTAGATGCCGCCACCTTTGATCTGCACTTGTTGAAGCGCCGCGGTGCCGAAGCCGGCTATACCCCCGCCGTGCGCGAGGCGGCCGAGCGGCGCTTTTCTGAGATGACTGCGGATCAGCTCACGCAGCTTTCCCGCACCATCCTGCTCGGCCTGCCGGGCACGGTCGACAATCTCACTGTCGAACAGTTCCAAGGCCTGCTCGATCACTACGCCGCGATCGATTCGGCCAAACTTCGCGAGCATCACCGCCGGTTCCTAGAAGCCGTGATTCCGACGGCCGAATCGTGCGGCGTGGTGCTGGCGATCCACCCGGACGACCCGCCCTTCCCCATGTTCGGCCTGCCCCGCATCGTCGGCGATGAAGACGGCCTTCGGCAGATCATCCAGGCCGTCGATTCGCCCTCGAACGGCATTACATTCTGCACGGGTTCGCTGGGTGCAAGGCCCGGTAATGACCTGCCTGGCATGCTGAAACGCCTCGGCCATCGGGTGCATTTCCTGCACCTGCGGAACGTCAAGCGCGAGCCGGATGGCAGCTTCTTCGAAGACGACCACCTCGCCGGCGACGTCAACATGCCAGCCGTGATGCGCGAGGCGATCGCCCTCATGCAGCGCATCGACAAACCGCTGCCCATGCGTCCCGATCACGGCCACCGAATGCTGGGTGATCTGGAAAATAACAACTTCTACGCCGGCTATTCGACGATCGGCCGCTTAAAGGGATTGGCCGAACTGCGCGGTTTAGAAGTCGGCCTTCGCACGGGCGCAGGCAGTTAGCGGGCAAACTCGTGGCGAACGCCGCTACTTCTTCACGGCGCCGGCCCCATGCGCAGATTTCTCCAAGTCTTGGGGGCGGACCTGATACAGCAGCGGCTGTCCCGCCAGGTAGCGATCCAGTTCTTCGAGCATCGTCTGGCCCAGGCGCTGGCACTCGCGCCCTTGCGAGCCGGCGATGTGCGGGGTCAGCACGACATTGTCTAATGTCCACAGCGGCGAGTCCGCTGCCGGCGGCTCTTTCTGCGTGACATCCAGCACGGCCTGCAGGTCGGGGCGGACACGCATGGTTTCGATCAGTTCCGCTTCGTTCACGACGCTGCCGCGTGCGGTGTTCAGGAACGTCGCCCCGGGCTTCATGGAGTTCAGCAGCGCGCCCGTCACCAGGCCTTGCGTGGCCGGGAGCTCCGGGGCGTGCAGGCTGACGACATCACTTTCGGCGAACAGCGTCTCCAGGCTGACTTTCTGCACGCCGAGGTCTGCCGCAGCAGCGTCGGATAAGAAAGGGTCGTAGGTGAGAATCGTCATCCCGAACGGCCGAAGCAACTCGACCGCCATGCGGGCGATGACGCCCATCGAGATCAGGCCGACAACGCTTTTGTAGTTCCCCGGGATGCGCGTCCGCGCGATCGTTTTGGTCTGCTTCATCTCCCGCATCAGCCGCCAGCCGTGCTTCAGCGAGAACAAGACGGTCGACACGGTGTGCTCCGCAACCGGCCGGCCGTTCGTGGCGTTGGCACTGGTGACCACGATGCCGCGTTCCCACATCGCCGGCGTTTGCAGGAAGGCGATCGTGCCGGCACCATAAAAGATGGCTTTCAATCGAGGCGCGGCAGCGAGAAGGGCCTGATCGATCCGTGGGCAACCCCAGCCGCTGAAGATGACGTCCACGTCGGTGAGAATACTGGGATTGGTCCGAACAGAGTCTGCGTTTTCCGGGTTGCCGACCAATCGAACCCGCCGGGCGATTTCATCGGCCACGCCGTGGGCGTAAACCAACTCATAGGCACTGGGGCTAAGGACAAAAAGACCATTGAGCTGCTGGGCCATGCCATCCTCTTATCCGAGCGAGCGCCCCGGCGTGTCAACTCTGTTGCCGGCTTTCGCGTGAAGCGGGACAAGCAGCCCTAGAAGCCGATGCTCGCCCCGCCATCCACCGGCAGCATCACGCCGGTGACGAACGACGCCGCCGGCGAGCAGAGATAGACCGCGGCATTGCCGATGTCCGTCGGCTGGCCGAACTTCTGCATGGGGGTTCGGGCGAGGATTTTATTCTTGCGCGGCTCGTCGCCGCTGAGCGCCTTGGTCAGCATCGGCGATTCAATCCAGCCCGGCGCGATCGCGTTCACACGCACGCCTTGGCCGGATACTTCAGATGCCAGGCCGCGCACCACGCCGCCGAAAGCGCTCTTGGCGGCGCTGTAGGCAATGACATTCGGCAGGCCGATGAGCGTGGCCATTGATGCGGTGAACAGAATGTTGCCGTGCTTGCGGGCGAGCATGCCGGGGAGCAGCAGGCGCGTCAGTTCGTATGCGGCGAACAGGTGCGTGCGGATGACCGTCTCGAATTCCCCGATCGACGTATCGACGGTCGGCTTTTTCAGATGAATACCGGCGTTGTTAACGAGAATCGTTGGCACGCCGCCGGCTTTTTTCTCCGCATCGGCGAGCAGGCCGGGGAGCGTTTCGTATTTCGTGATGTCGCAGGCGGCGAACGACGCCAGCGCGCCGATCTGTTCGACCGCCTGCTTCAATTCCGCCTCGCGACGGCCGACCAGGACGACCTTCGCGCCGGCGGCCGCCATGCTCTGGGCGATGCCAAGGCCAAGGCCGGTGCCGCCACCGGTGATGAGGGCGATCTCGTTTTCCAGCGTGAAGGGATTAGCCATGAACCCAGTGTAATCGAGACGGTGCTTTTACTCCCTCTCCCGGTGTACCGGGCGAGGGGGCGAATCAGGCTCGGCACCCGATCTGCAGCGGCGGCGTGTCCTGATGCTTGTACATCACGAAATACTCGCGATGGCCGAGCGCCTCCGGCTTGCTCGGCGTGCCGCTCGCGACGGCGATGACGGCCCTCTCCAGTTCGGCAGCGGCGTCACCAAGTGAAAGCTCGCCCGTCAGCACCCGGCCAGCGTCAAAGTCCATGTCGTCCTGCATTCGCCGATAGGTCTGGCTGTTGCCGGTGACCTTGATCAACGGCGCGACCGGCGAACCGATGACACTGCCGCGCCCGGTCACAAACAGGATGATCTGACTGCCAGCCGAGATGAGGTCCATCAGACCTTCAGTGTCATTCGGGTTCGTGTAGCCGAACTGCATGAAGTGCGAATCGGGCACGCTGTCCATGAGCCACAGGCCGGGATGTGGCGGACGCTGGGCGACTTTGATGACGCCTTGGATCGGCTGTGACCCGCTCTTGGCAAACGCGCCCATCGACTTTTCTTCGATCGTCGTTAGACCGCCAGCGAAGTTGCCGGGCGACACGCTGTATTGCCGAACGGCCTGGCAATACGCGACAGCTTTGTCGTACGCGTGAGCAAGTTCTTCCTTGGCCTGTGCATTGGCCGCGCGAGAAAGCATGACCTCGCGCAAGCCGATCATTTCGACAATCTCTTCGAATATCGCGTTGCCGCCGGCATCGACTAAGCGGTCGAAGAACGCGCCGACGGTCGGATTGCCCGCCAGCCCGCTGGTGCCGTCGCTGCCGCCGCACTCGCAGCCGATGGTGAGGTCGGCCAGCGTCATCGGTACCCGCGGCACGTCGCGATGGATCTGCTCGCGCATTCGCCGCACGGCCGCCCTACCCCGTTCCAGGCTCGGCTTCGTGCCGCCTTCATTTTGAATGTAGAACCAATCGCTCGCCCGCCCACTGGCCGCGGCGATGTCGGCGATTTTGTCCGGCCGGGTGTATTCGCAACCGAGGCCGACGCTCAGCACCGCGCCGATATTCGGATGCCGGGCGAGCGCCAGCATGAGGTTGATCGCGTACTGGTTGTCGTAACAGCCACTGAAGCCAACGACGTGCACGTCGTCCTCACCGGCCGCGATGGCGTGGGCGACGTGGCTGGCGCATTCCACCGTGTACACGACCAACACCAGATTCCGCACGCCCTTTCGGCCGTCGGAACGGAGGTATCCCGTCCAGGAAGTTGGCGTGACCTCACTCATATTTTGTATCTGTGGCCGCGCCCGTGTGGAGATCGAGTCCGCCGCTGCGGGTGTCGAAATTGCTTTCGCAGTTGTGCAGATGCACCCATTCGCCACGTCCAATGTTCCGCGACGCGTGGCCGATGGGGACGCCGAATTTCGTAATCGTCTGACCTGCAGCCATGTCCGATAGCGCGATCTTGTGCCCGAGTTTGATCGGCTCGTGGATCGGCAATGTCTCGCCGCCGACTAATTGTGCTTCGCCGGCGACGGCGTCATCCAGCAACGTCGCGACGTTGTCGGCCGGGTGAACGCGGAAGCATCGGGGCGTGCTGGGCATGGCTCGGACTTATAGGATACCGAATTTCGCAAATGCAGCGGTGGCCGTCATACCGCCTTCGATGGCGGCGCGGACGACCTTTTCGCCCCGCGCCTTATCGAGGGCCCGCTCGATCACTTCCTTTTCAACTTTTTGCGGGATGATGACGACGCCGTCGAGATCGCCGAAGACCAGATCGCCGGGCGTTACGCGAACGCCGCCGACTTCGATCGGGCAGCGGTAATCGACCACCTGCGTCCGCACGGCCGAATCCTGGGCGAAGCGGCCGCGGGAAAACACCGGCCAGTTCTGGGCCAGCACCTGCGGCGTGTCGCGGTGATAACCGTTCACCACGGCGCCGGCCGCACCGCGCGCGCGCGCGGTGGCGGTCAGCAGTTCGCCCCAGTAGGCGCAGCGCATTTCGCCGCCGCTGGCCAGGTAAACGTCGCCGGGTTGAAGTTGATCGAGGCATTCGGTCAGCTTGCCGAACGGCTTTTGCTGCGGGCCGTATACGTCGATCATCAACACCGGCATGGCCCGGCCGATCAGTTTCATGCTGTCGCGCATCGGCTGGACGGCGGCGGGCAGAAACTGATGCTCGTAGCCAAGGGCATCAAGAATGTCGCCGACAACAGGCGAATAAAGTTCTTTCAAAGCGATATCGTAGTCCGCCTGCGGCGTTGGGTTATTCATGGGCCGTCCTTCTCCCGCGTAGCCCGATTCGGGCAATACTTCGACGAAGGATAATACAGGCATTTAGCGGCGGTACTGAATAGCTTGCGAACACGCCGCCTCACCAACTAACCGTCAATTTACGAAAAACCTTAGGGATGTTTCCCATTCATAGAAAATTCATGACTGGTTTTTCAGGGTTTTAGTGACATATCGTCCGCCGCTGGCCAATCGACGGTTAGTAGCGGCCCACTTACAATAGCTGCGTTCGAGAGCTTGTTCATCACCGCATCGGTTGGGGCATCTGCCTGGGCCGGAGCCTTACGGAAAGATCATTTTGGCCGACTCAAGGCAATCGACCATCGGCGAGATCGTCAAAGCGAATCAACAGGAACTGCTGACCAATTGGCTGCAGGATCAATTGAGCGGCAGTTCCCGGCGAGACGATTTGATCAAAGAATCCGACCTGCGTTCACAGTCGGCGGAATTCCTGTCACTGTTCCTCGGTGCGGTATCGGCCGGTCACAATGACGACACGAAATCCGGGGCATGGGACGGCGTTCGAGAGATGCTCCGCGGCCTCTCGGAATCGCGCACACAGCAGGGCTTTTCGTCCTCTGAGGTGGCGACCTTCGTTTTTTCACTGAAGCAGGCGCTCATCGCGCTGCTGCGGCGCACACTGGCGGCTGATCCGGTCGCCCTCGCGGACGAAACCTGGCGTGCCACCGGCCTGCTGGACCAGCTCGGCCTATACACGGTGGAAGTATTCCAGAAGACCCGCGAAGACGTCATCACCCGCCAGCAGGACGAGATGCTGGAACTCAGCACGCCCGTCGTAAAGTTGTGGGACGGCATCCTCGCCCTGCCGATGATCGGCACGCTGGACAGTGGCCGGACGCAGGTGGTGATGGAAAACCTGCTGAACCGTATCGTCGAAACCGGCGCGGAAATCGCCATCCTCGATATCACCGGCGTTCCCACGGTCGACACCCTGGTCGCACAGCACCTGATTAAGACCGTTACCGCCGCCCGCCTGATGGGGGCCGACTGCATTATCAGCGGCATTCGTCCGCAGATCGCGCAGACGATCGTTCACCTCGGCGTAGACCTGAAAGACGTCGTCACCAAGGCAAACCTTGCCGACGCCTTCTCGCTGGCCCTGTCGCGGCTAGGCATGCGTGTCGTCAAGAATCAGCCAACGGCCCGGGCCTGAACGACCGCGTTCGACCGCCGAAAGGACCTTCCACGTGGACCGGATTCCGATTTTGCGCATGGGCGAGTTCCTGCTGGTCACCATTCAGGTCGACATGCATGACCGCCTCGCGATGACCTTGCAGGATGACCTGACCACCGCCATCGCGCGGTACAGCTCGCACGGCGTGCTGATCGATATTTCTTCGCTGGACGTCGTCGATTCCTTCATTGGCCGGATGCTCGCCAACATCGCGCAGATGTCGCGCATTTTAGATGCCCAACCGGTGGTGGTGGGAATGCGGCCAGCAGTGGCAATCACCCTTGTGGAGCTGGGGATGTCGCTCGTAGGCGTGCTG
>JAQGHK010000286.1 GCA_028288875.1 Phycisphaerales bacterium
AGCAATCGCTGAACGTGTTCTATACGGCCAGCAGCCCGAACCAGCAGCTCGTGCCCGCCGCCGAATACGCGATCAAGGAACTGGGCTCTAAGAAGTTCTACCTCCTGGGCACCGACTATGTGTTCCCAAGAACCGCCAACAAAGTGCTCAAGGCTTACCTGCTGAAGGCCGGCGTGCCTGAAGCCAACATCATGGAAGAGTACACCCCCTTCCATCACCAGGATTACCAGACGATCGTCAGCAAGATCAAGAACTTCTCCGCCGGCGGCGGGGCGGTCGTGCTCTCGACGATCAACGGCGACAGCAACGTTCCGTTCTACACCGAATTCGCCAATCAAGGCCTTAAGGCTGACGATTGCCCAATCATTGCTTTCAGCGTCGGTGAAGACGAATTGCGTGCGATGGACACCAGCAAGCTGGCCGGTCATCTGGCCGCCTGGAACTACTTCATGTCGATCGATACGCCTGAAAACAAGAAGTTCATTGCGGACTTCAAGGCCTACTGCAAGGCCAAGGGCCTGCCCGGCGGCGAGGCCCGCGTGACGGACGATCCGATCGAAGCCGCCTACTACGGCGTCTATGTCTGGAAGATGGCCGCCGAGAAGGCTGATAGCTTCGATGTCGATAAGGTCCGCGCCGCGGTCTATGGCATGAAGTTCGACGCCCCCGGTGGCGCCAAGCAGATGGACCCGAAGAACCAGCACACCTTGAAGCCCGTCTATATCGGCGAGATTCTCAAGGACGGCCAGTTCAAGATCGTGTGGCACAGCGACGGCCTCGTCGCCCCGGACAGCTACAGCAAGCTGCTTCACACCCCCGAAGAGCTGGCGGCCATGAAGCCGACCGGCGGCCCGAAGATGGGCATGATGAAGTAACCAGTTCGTAAACCGGTGAGTCGCGCTGATTCTCACCAAGCCTTTTGCGGCCCACACGACTCCGCCGAATTTTGAGCTCGAGCGGCTCGGAATTTGCGGGAAGGGCCAACAGGGCTTCTCCTTCCGGCCGGTCCACGGTTGATCCTGTGGACCGGCCCTTGCGGGCGAGTGATCGCCTGCCGCCACGAAATGCTGTTCCAGGACCCGTGCATGAAGTTGTCGATCGAATGGCGCGGTCGTGCGATATTGATCCTCTGGGCCGTCTTGGCCCTGGCGATGCCAGCTGCAGCGCAATCCACCCGCCCGGCGGCCGAAGGACAGATCCTCACGCTGCTTCCCGGTCTTAAAGATCGCGCGGCCGGTAAAGAAACTGTCGAAAAACTGACGGCCCTGCGCGACGAACACGTTCTGCGCCTTTTCGAACACATCCGCGATAACGCCCTTTATGAACGCAAAGGCCAAGTCGTTTTCGTCCCAACCATTCGCGATGGGGCCGACGGCAAGAAAGTGGCCGACGTTTATGACTTGTTCGCGCCGGTCGATGCGGCCGGCGTGCCGACGGCTCCGCCCGTCGAAACCGTCCCGATGTCCGAGCTCAGCGGCAACGAGTTCACGGCCCCACGGCCGGTGCGCGTCGCCATGTCCGGCGCGCTGCGCGTGCTAGGCCTAAAAATGGACGATCCGAAGCTCCGGACCACGGCCGCCCGCGACTTAGGCAGTCGCCGCCAAGCCGATGCCTTGCCGGAACTGCGGGAACTTGCGGAGAAAGACCCCGTCGCGGGTGTGAAGTTCGCTGCCAAGGAAAGTGTCGACCTCATCCTCGCGTCGGGTGCCGACCCGACCGCCAAGGCGGACCAGATGGCCGAGGCGGTGACCGATCTCGGTGCACTGAAAAGCATTCGTGCCTTGGACATGCTTAAAGAGCAGGCAGCCAAGCCCGGGCTCGATCCGACATTGGCCGCCGCTTACGCAAAATCGATCCGCCAGATCGAATTGCACCAGTCGTTCACCAACTGGCTCGGCTATCTCTTCTCCGGCCTAAGCGCCGGCTCAATCTTCGTCCTACTCGCCTTGGGCCTCGCGATCACCTTCGGCCTGATGGGCGTCATCAACATGGCGCACGGCGAAATGATGATGATCGGCGCCGTCACCACGTGGGCGTGCTGCGAGTACATCGGCAAGGCATTGCCACCGGCCTACTTCGATTACTACTACGTCATCGCCTTCCCAATCTCGTTCATCGTGGCCGCCGCGTTCGGTCTGCTGATCGAAGTGTCGATCGTGCGCTGGTTGTATAAGCGCCCGCTCGATTCACTGCTGGCCACCATCGGCGTCAGCTACATCCTGATCCAGTTGGTCCGCAATTGGAAGGGCGACAACCTCGGCATGCGTACGCCAGCCTGGGCGGGGCGGAACTGGGAGGTCATGCAGGACGTGCTCCTGCCGTACAACCGCCTGTTCCTGATCGCACTGACAATCTTTTGCTTGCTCAGCGTCGTGGCCCTGTTCCGCTACACGAAGCTGGGTCTGATGATTCGCGCGACGGTGCAGAACCGCGAAATGGCGATGTCCCTCGGCGTGAATACGCGGCTGGTCGACATGACCACGTTCGCCTTCGGCGCGGGCCTCGCGGGACTGGCCGGTTACGGCATCGTGCTGACGACCAACCCGTCGCCGGAAATCGGGCAAACGTTCATTGTGAAATCGTTCCTCACGGTCGTCGTCGGCGGCGTGGGCAAGTTGGCGGGTGTCATCTTCTCCGGCCTCGGTCTTGGATTCATTGAGAAGCTGCTCGAGCCGATCACGATTATCCAGACGCCGATCAAGCTGTTCGATGCGACGTGGGCACAGGTCGCCGCGCTCGCAGCCGTCATCCTGTTCATGCAGCGTCGGCCGGCGGGGTTGTTCCCAGACAAGGGCCGAGCGGCTGATCAGGCTGACCGCGTGTCGGCTCCGATCGTTGCCAAGCTCACCGCCAAAGGCGATTGGCTCATGGGCCTGGTGATGGTGATGTTCGGCCTCGTGCTGGTCCCACTGCTATACGGCACGGGCATGATGTCGATCGAATTCGTCAATAAGCTTGGCTATATTTTTGCGTTCGCGATCTGTGCGATTGGGCTTGATTTGGTGTGGGGCTACATCGGCGTGCTAAGCCTGGCTCAGTTCCTGTTCTTCTCCATCGGCGGGTACTGCATGGGGTTGTACCTCATCAACTTTGGCCCGATGGATGGCGAGCATCATGACATTCCACGTGCCCTATATGTCGTCATGTCGGCCGTACGTGGCGCACAGCCCCCGTGGTTCCTGCCGATGTTTAAATCGTTCCCGGTGATGGTGCTGCTGGGCATGGTCTTGCCTGGCGTGCTCGCACTGCTGATCGGCCTGACGACCTTCCGCCGGCGAGTTCGCGGCGTGTATTTCGCAATCCTCACACAAGCCATCTGCGTCGCGTTCTGGCTGGTGTTCCAGAAGAACGAAATGAAGCTCGGCGGCACGAATGGCCTGACCAACTTCGTCTCGATCCTTGGCTTCCCGATTCAGGCAGATGCGTCGGCCGGCAAGTTCGAGCAGACCCGATTCTGGCTCTACGTGGCATCATTCGTCGGGCTCGCGATCTGCGTACTGATCGCCAAGTTGCTGGTAAACAGCGGCTTCGGCCGGGTGTTGGTTGCGGTGCGGGATGACGAAACGCGCCTTCGCTTTGTTGGCTATCAAACCTGGGCTTATAAGGCCGCAGCGTTCACGATCGCCGGCGTATTCGCGGGCGTTGGCGGCATGCTTTACGTGCCGCAAAAAGGAATTATTACGCCCCAGCAGATGGCTGCGATCGCATCGATCCAAGTCGTCGCGTGGGTAGCTGTAGGCGGGCGGGGCACGGTTTGGGGGGCCGTGCTCGGCGCCGTCTTCGTCAGCCTGGTTTATGAATACATGACCAGCGTGGCACCCGACTACTGGTACTTCACGCTCGGCGCGCTCTTTATCCTGGTTCCGTTGCTGCTGCCGGGCGGATTGATGAGCCTGCCGCATGTCGTACGCAAGCTCTCACAGAAACGTGAATCCGGCGTGTCAGCGGTCGATGCCACCGCCCCGGCCAAACTGGTGGAGGCCCAATGACCGACATCAGTTATCTCGAACGTGACGTTCACCAGTTCAACTACGCCGAAGAAGGCCCGCCCAGCGGCCAATGGGCCAGCCGCTACGCCTTGTTTATCAAGGGCGTCACCTGCGTGTTCGACGGCTTTAAGGCGCTGGACCTGGAAAATCTTGGAATCGGCCACAATGAATTGCGCGTGGTCGTCGGCCCGAACGGTGCCGGTAAGACGACGATGTGCGACGTCATCAGCGGCCTGACCCGGCCGACGACGGGCAAGGTCTACTTCGCCGGCGAAGACATCTCCGCACTCTCGGACACGCAACGCGCCCAGCGCGGCATCGGCCGGAAATTCCAGATTCCCAATGTGTTTGATTCCCTCACGGTGTGGGAAAACATGTTGCTCGCGCTGCCAAACCCGTGCCTGTACGTCGGCTCGAAAGAGTGGATCGCCGAGCGCAAGAAATACACGACCGCCATCGGCCCCGGCCCGGTCGGGTACTACAAACTTAAGACCATGATCCAGAACATGGGTGGCCGAAAGAGCAGTGAGAATACGGACAAGGTACACGCCATTCTGAAGCGTGTTAGGCTTTTTGATGATCTCCACACGCAGGCCAAAAACCTCAGTCATGGCCAGCGCCAGTGGTTGGCGATCAGCAAGTTGATTGTGGCCGAGCCAAAGCTACTGCTGGTGGATGAGCCCGCAGCCGGCCTGACCGATCGTGAGACGGAGTTGACGGCCGAGCTGCTGCTGGAACTCAAGGGCAACTGCACGATCATTGTGATCGAGCATGACATGGAATTCGTCCGCCGCCTCAATAGCCGCGTAACAGTGCTCGACAACGGCAAGGTGCTGGCCGAGGGGACCCTAGACCAGATTTCCGCCAACGAAGACGTGCGCGAAGCGTACCTCGGCCGATAGGAAACGGACGTATGCTCGAAGTTACCGGCCTCAACTTTCACTACGGCAACGTCCAAGCGTTGTACGACATCAGCATGTCGATGCCCTCTGGCCAAATCACCTGCGTGATGGGTCGCAACGGCGTCGGCAAGACCACGCTGCTCAAAAATATCATGGGCGTCGAAAGCAGCACGACAGGGCGCGTGGCGGTCGACGGTGCCGACGTCGCCGCGCTACCCGCCAACAAGCGTGCCCGCAGCGGCCTGGCCCTCGTGCCGCAGGGGCGAATGATCTTCCCGAAGCTCAGTGTGATGGAAAACATGAAGGTCGGCCTGTCGGCCCGCACGGACGGCGTGAAGACCGTGCCGACAGACGTCATGGACCTGTTCCCGATCCTCAAAACCTTCGCCAACCGCAACGGCGGCGACTTATCCGGCGGACAGCAACAGCAACTCGCGATCGCCCGCGCGTTGTGCGGCAATCCCAAAGTGCTGCTGCTCGACGAGCCGACTGAGGGCATTCAGCCGAACGTCATTCAGATGATCGGCGAAGTGCTGCAGATGCTGGCCAAGACGCGGAACATGACCATCGTGCTGGTGGAGCAGTATCTGGATTTCGTTCGCGAGATCACGCAGAACTTTTACGTGCTCAATCGCGGCCGCGTGGTGGCCGCGGGGCCGACGGCGGAATTGTCCGAAGACGTGGTGACTCAGCATCTAAAGGTGTGAGAACGAGCGGCTGGCAGCTCGCGGCTAACGGCTAATCGCATGCGGAGTCATGTCTCAACAATTTGTCTTCCGCCGCCAGCTGCCGGCCGCCCGCTGCTAGCATTTCCGAATCGGCAGATGCGCGATGATTTCGTCCAATCCCACGCCGTTCCGCACTTGAGCGAACACCGTCGGCCCTTCGCCGCGCATGCGTTTGGCATCGCGGGCCATCACGTCCAAGTCGGCGCCGACGGCCGGTGCCAAGTCGGTCTTGTTGATCACCAGCAAATCCGATTGCGTAATGCCCGGCCCGCCTTTGCGAGGTACCTTGTCGCCGCCGGCGACATCGATCACGTAAATCGTAAAATCGGCCAATTCACGGCTAAAATTCGCGGCAAGGTTGTCGCCGCCGCTTTCGATGAGCAGCAGTTCGGTCTTGAACTTTTCGTGCAGGTCTTCGAGCGCGATCAGGTTGGCGGTGATGTCTTCGCGAATGGCGGCGTGCGGGCAGCCGCCGGTTTCAACGGCGCTGATGCGGTCGGCCGAGAGAGCTTCGTTGCGGACCAGGAACTCGCCGTCCTCGCGCGTGAAAATATCGTTAGTGACGACGGCCAGATTTACTTTGTCGCGCAGCCGGCGGCAGAGCTGAAGCAGGAGGGCAGTTTTGCCGCTACCGACCGGCCCGCCGACGCCAATGGTGATTGCCCGCTTCGAAAAATCGGTGCGCCGCAGCGGCATCATGCGGTGCTCGAATCGGCCGGCGTTGTTCCAGTCTTCGTGGGCGTGCGGGGCGTCGGTGATAGCCATTCGAGTTCCTCAGCTGTTGAACAAACGCGAGTAAAGCCGTTCGTGCAGGCTTTGCAAGAGGTCGAGCGTGGGTGCGGTGGAAACCGCCATGTCGGGCGTGGTGCTGCGCGCGAGATCCAGGCAGGCCGATCGGATATCGCTCAGCGCCGCGAGCATCCGCTGCGCCTGCATCGGGCCGACTGCATTCAATCGCACTGCGGCCGAAAACAGCGAGCGGGCTTGCTGAAACAGATAAGCATCGACGGCGGCCTCCGAATCCATTCCGACTGCACTGGCGAGCAATCCCCACGCCGGCGGCAGGTGAACAAAGCCGTCGCCGCGGCGGGCCGTGGTGGCGATCGTCGCAAGGCCCGCGTCAGGCAGAACGGCGTCGCCCGCCGTCAACACGGCCACGCCCAGCGCACGGCTGGCGCGGTTCGCGGGGTCGTTGGTCAGCAGCGCATCGAACTGCCGATTCAACTCCGCGAACGCGGCCGGCGATTCAATCACCGCAGCCACGAATGGTGCAGAGAACCTCGCGGTCTGTGTCAGGCTCACGCGAACGAATTCATCGAGCGAATCGGCGTCGTTTACAAACGCGAATTGCACGGCTGCTTCCAATCCGCCGGAGTGTGCGAACGAGCCGACGGGGAACGCCGAGTCGATAATCTGCCACAGCAGCCACGGCGATGGGTTGGAAAGTCGGTCCATGCGTGCGGGGTTCCGCGGCTCGGGTATAAACGCTCGGGGCCTGCCTCCGCAACCCGGCCGCGAGTTATGCACGAACTATCCATCGCCACCAGCCTTGTCGATGCGGTCGTCGGCCACCTGATCGAATCGGGCGGTGGAAGCGTTCGACGCGTTGTCGTTGAAGTCGGCGAACTCAGCGGCGTCGTGCCGGCGGCGCTGCAGTCAGCCTTTACGTTTGCGCATCGGCAGGAAGTATCGCTCGAAGGGGCGACGCTGGAAATTCGGCCGGTCGCCGTCACGCTTTTTTGCCAAGCCTGCGACCGCGAACACCCGGCGGTCGGCGTAAATGCGCTGCGATGCAGTGAATGCGGGGCGTCGTCGTCGCGTGTGGTGCGCGGGCGCGAGTTGGACATTGTTGCAATTGAGGTGATGAATGCTGCCCCGGATGCTTGACGTGCGAACGAAGATTCTTAAGGACAACGATCGCGTCGCGCGGTCGCTACGCGAGCGGTTCGACGCGGCGGGCGTGTTTGTCGTCAGCCTGGTATCGAGTCCGGGCGCGGGGAAGACGGCATTCCTGCAGAAGACGCTGACTGTTCTTCGCGAACGCTATCGCGTGGCCGCGTTGGTCGGCGATTTGGCGACGGAAAATGACGCCAACCGATTGGCCCAAAGCGGTGCGCCGGTCCGGCAGATCGTCACCGGCACCGTCTGTCACCTTGAGGCGGCCATGGTCGACACCGCGCTGGGCGATTGGCGGCTGGAAGAGCTCGATATTCTCTTCATCGAAAACGTCGGCAACCTTGTTTGCCCCAGCAGCTACGACCTCGGCGAACATCTGCGGTTGGTATTGCTGTCAACGACCGAAGGGGCCGACAAGCCCCTGAAGTATCCGACGATTTTTAACACCGCGGACTTGGCCGTGATTACGAAAAGTGATCTGGCCGTCGCCGTTGAGTTCGATCGGCCGGCCGCTTTGGCGGCGATCGAATCGGTGCGGCCGGGGATGACGGTGCTAGAAACTTCGGCCAAGTCGGCCGATGGGCTGGCGCCGTGGCTGGCGATACTGGAGGAGCGCCTAGCCGAGCGCGAATCGGGCGTCGCGTGATCTGTCGAGCGATATTGCGAACGTTGGCGGCTGACGAAAGCGTGGATTGGGTGGATGTGAACTGGGAACAAACTCTTCGACGCTCTCTGCGGCTGACCAGCCGTGGCGGGGTCAAAGTCGATGTGTTGTTGCCGCCGGGCAGGCGGCTTGCTCACGCGGATGTGCTGGCGGAAGGGCTGCCGGCGATCGGCGTATGTGTGGAGGAGATCGACGTGCTGGCGATTCAGGTCGTAGACCCTGTTCTCCGCGGCCGGTTGGCATTTCACCTGGGCAACCTGCACGTGGCAGCCCAGATCACGCCGCAATCGATCCTGACGCCCGACGACGGCCCGGCCCGCGCGGCCGCCGATTTGTTCGGCCTTTCGTTTGCGGTCGAGTCGGCCCGATTTTATCCGGAACCAGTGACGCTCGATCGCGTGTTTCGATTTGAAGGGAAGCTCTCATGATCACGAAACGTCGGAACCGCACCGCGTCGCTGGTTGCCGTCTTTACGCTGCTCGCGATGACGAGCGTTGCGTCGGCCCATCCCGGGCATGGCGCGCAAGGATTCGCCAGCGGCGTTTCTCATCCGGTTACGGGCCTCGATCATATTATGGCGATGGTCGGCGTCGGTCTGCTCGCCGTTGGCTTGCGGCGCGCATGGGTTTGGGCGCTGCCACTGACGTTCGTCGGCTTCATGGTCATTGGCGCGGCGGCCGGGACCTGGGGCTGGTTTGTGCCTTCATGGTTGGCGGAAACAGGCATCGCGGTGTCCGTCGTTATCTTTGGTCTGTTGGTGACCCTCGGCGCAAAGGTGCCGGCCTTTGCCGTTGCTCCGCTCGTAGCGTTGTTCGCCATCTGCCACGGCTCGGCCCATGCAGCGGAAATGCCTGAGGGCAGTTCGATCGCGGCATTCTTCGTTGGCTTCGTAGTCAGCACGGCGTTCCTACATGCGATCGGTATCGCCGCGGGTCTGAAGCTTGGCCGCCAAGGAACAACGGCGATTGTTCGCGGCTGTGGCGTGGCGATGAGCCTGTGTGGCATGTCGATGCTGGCTGGCGTTCTTTAATTGAATTGATGCTCGCCACTATGCCCATCTCCTTAGCTGAATTGCCGGTAGAAAAGTCGTCGCTGTGCGGCGATGTCGTCTGCGAACGCGTCGCCGGCCGATCGGTGTTGACGCGGTTATGGGCGACCGATCCGCTGAAACTTCTGTCGCCACGCTCGGCCGGCGACGCGGCGCATGTGGTACTGAGTTCTTACGGCGGCGGCCTGCTCGGCGGCGATGTTGTTGCCGTTCGGGCCGATGTTCGGCCGGGCGCGAAACTGCTCGTGACCACGCAGTCTTCCGGCAAGGTGTATCGCACTACCGGCGAGGCTAGCGTTCAGACGCTTGATGCGATTGTGGATGAAGACGCTGTCTTCGCCGTGCTGCCTGATCCGCTGTGTGCCTACGCCGGTGCTCGTTTTCAGCAGCGGCAGACGTTCGATTTGTCGCCGAGTGCGAATCTGGTGTGGCTCGACTGGATTACCAGTGGACGGCACGGGCGCGGCGAACGCTGGGCGATGCAGGAGATGGTCAGCCGTACGACTGTGCGTGTAAGCGGCCGCGATCGGTTGCGTGAGACGTTGGCGCTCGACGGCGAAGCGAATGCGATTACGTCGCTCTTGCGCGTCGGGCGGTTTGATTGCTATGCCGTGCTTGCCGTGTTCGGACCGAAGCTGCAGACGTTGGCGGATGCGGCACGGGCGGCGGTGCGGTCATTGAACTTAGCATCGCCGATCACATTGCTGGCATCCGATTCGGCGGTGGTTGGTGGAGCGGTGTTCCGCGTGCTCGGGCCGGACGTGCAGACCGTGCGTGCACTGATATCGCAACTGCTCCTGCCGTTGGGTGATCTGCTCGGCCACGATCCTTGGGCCCGAAAATGGTGAGAAGAGAAGGAACCTGATTCATGCACCTTGCCCCACGCGACATCGACAAACTGCTGCTACACAACGCCGGTTTTCTCGCGCAGAAGCGCTTGGCCCGCGGCCTGCGGTTGAACTATCCGGAAGCCGTCGCGCTCATCGCGACTCAGTTGCTGGAATTCATCCGCGACGGCCGCCGTGTGAGCGAATTGATGGACATCGGCCGGCGTTTTCTGGGCCGGCGGCAGGTGATGAGCGGCGTGCCCGAAATGATTTACGACGTGCAGGTGGAAGGCACCTTTCCCGACGGGACGAAGCTCGTGACGGTTCATCACCCGGTCGTGGCAGAAGACGGTGATCTCTCGCTCGCGCTCTATGGCAGCTTTCTCCCGGTGCCGGCCCTGAATATCTTCAAGGACGATGCACCGGCGGTCCCCGGGGAAGCGATGATCGGCAGGGGCCAAATCGAATTGAACTCCGACCGAGTCGCCATATCGCTCGATGTCGTGAACATGGGCGACCGACCGGTGCAGGTGGGCAGCCATTATCACTTCGGGGAGACGAATGCGGGGCTGAAGTTCGACCGTGCGCTGGCCGCTGGCAAGCGGCTCGACATACCCGCAGGCACGGCCGTTCGCTTCGAGCCGGGGGAACGAAAGACGGTCACGCTTGTCGAGATCGCGGGCAAGCGCATCGTCACCGGCGGCAATCGCAACGCGGGGAAATAAATCATGGCCTACAAGATCGATAAAACCGCCTACGCCGACATGTACGGCCCGACGACTGGCGATCGCCTGCGATTGGGCGATACATCGCTGATTCTCAAGGTCGAAAAAGATCTCACGCAATACGGCGACGAGTGCAAATTCGGCGGCGGCAAAGTGCTGCGAGAAGGCATGGGCCAAGCAACCGGCGTGCACGATAAAGATGCACTCGATCTGCTGATCACCAACGCGTTGATCCTCGATTACACCGGCATCTACAAAGCAGATATCGGCATCAAAGGTGGCCGGATTGTCGGCATCGGGAAAGCTGGCAATCCGGATGTGATGGCGGGCGTTACGCCGGGCATGACGTTCGGCGTGACGACCGAAGTTCTCGCCGGCGAAGGCCTGATCGTCACGGCCGGCGGAATTGATACGCACATTCACTACATCTGCCCGCAGCAGGCGCACGAGGCGATCGCCGCCGGCCTGACGACGATGATTGGCGGCGGCACGGGGCCCAACACGGGCACCAGCGCTACCACCTGCACACCCGGCGCGTTTCATCTGCAGATGATGATTGAGGCGACCGACACGCTGCCGCTGAACTTCGGCTTCACCGGCAAAGGCAACGACAGCGGCCCAGCCGGCCTGGAAGATCAGATCAAGGCCGGCGCGATCGGGCTGAAACTGCATGAAGACTGGGGCACTACGCCGTCGGCGATCGATTCGTGTCTCACCGTGGCCGACAAGTACGACGTGCAGGTGACGATTCACACCGACACGCTGAACGAAAGCGGGTTTGTCGAAGACACGATTGCCGCGTTCAAGGGCCGGACGATTCACAGCTATCACACCGAAGGTGCCGGCGGTGGCCACGCGCCAGACATCATCAAAGTCTGCGGCGAGCCGAACGTCATTCCGTCATCAACGAATCCGACCAAGCCGTACACCGTCAATACCATCGACGAGCACCTGGACATGCTGATGGTCTGCCATCATCTGGATCCAAACCTGGCCGAGGACGTGGCATTCGCTGAGAGCCGCATTCGCGGCGAGACGATCGCGGCCGAGGATATTCTGCATGACCTCGGCGCGCTCAGCATCATCAGCAGCGACAGCCAGGCCATGGGCCGGATCGGCGAAGTGATCACGCGCACTTGGCAGACGGCGAGCAAGATGAAAGACCAGCGCGGGGCCCTGCCGGAAGACGCGAAGGACGGTGCCGGCGATCACGACAATCTGCGCATTCGGCGCTACGTTGCCAAATACACCATCAACCCCGCCATCGCCCACGGCGTGGGCGAATACGTCGGCAGTATCGAAGTCGGGAAGCTGGCGGATTTGGTACTCTGGAAACCGGCGATGTTCGGCAGCCGGCCGGAGAGCGTCGTGAAGGGCGGCATTATCGCCTGGGCGCAAATGGGCGATCCAAACGCCAGCATCCCCACGCCGCAGCCCGTGTACATGCGGCCGCAGTTCGGCAGCTTTGGGGCGGCGACAGGGACGGCCGCGGTGACGTTCGTCAGCCAGGCCAGTCTGGATGCGGGGCGGGTGCAGACCTATCGCGTGAATCGCAAGCTGCTGCCCGTGAAAAATTGTCGCAGCATTGGCAAAAAGGACATGAAACTGAACGACGCCACGCCGGTGATGACGGTCGACCCCGAGACGTACAAGGTGACTGCGGATGGCGTTCACCTGACCTGCGCCGCCGCGGAAACCTTGCCGCTGGCGCAGCGGTATTGCCTGTTCTAACCGCCAGTGGTATTTCGCGGCCGGGTAAAAGCAGTAAAAACAGCGGCCCCCCAGTGGGCATTGCTGGGGCTAGTGCTTTTTATTGCATCTCCTCAGTTTAGAAGAGCGTATACCGTTCAAATAGTTTAACTTGACCTGGGATTGCCAACTAAGACGATAGACCTTTGATGCCCTCGCCGCGCCGCGTCCTTTTCATAGATCACACTGCACAGCTTGGCGGTGGCGAAGTGGCGCTGTTAAACCTAATCGCAGCCCTCGATCGCACCCGCGATGAACCGGTCGTAGTTCTGTTCGGTCATGGCCCGCTGATCGATAAATTGGCAGCCATCGGCATCGAAGCGACTGTTCTCCGACTCGACCCTAAAATCGCGGAAGTCCGGAAGGACGCGCTCGGCACCCTGCGGGCCGGCCCCGCAATGGCGATGACCCTGTTGAGGTTCGTCTGGACGGTCCGGCGATTCATTCGGCGGTCAAACATCGACTTGGTGCATACGAACTCGCTGAAGGCCGACCTGATTGGTGGTCTTGCCGCTCGCCTGGCGCGTCGGCCGGTGGTATGGCACGTGCGGGATCGAATCGCCGAAGACTACCTGCCGGCGAGGGCGGTAAAGCTGTTTCGCGCGATGGCCCGGCGCGTGCCGACGGGGGTCATCGCGAACTCTCGCGCGACACTCGACACCATGAACCCGGCCGGCGATCCGCCGCGCATTGGCAAGAAACGGGCCTGGGTCGTGCATGACGGCACATGCATCACACCGCTACCGCCGCCGGTAATGCGCGAGGATGATTGCGTCATCGGCCTGGTCGGTCGGCTTGCACCGTGGAAGGGCCAGCACATTTTCATTGAGGCGGCAGCCCGCGTGCGGGCGCGTTTCCCCGAAGTGCGTTTTCAAATCATCGGGGCCGCGCTTTTCGGCGAGAATGACTACGAGCGTTCGCTTCACGCCAGCGTTGAAGCACTTGGACTTGGCGAGGTGATCGAGTTCACCGGCTTCCGTCCGGATGTCGACGTTGCCATCGCTAATTTGGATATTCTGCTACACGCGTCGACGACCGGCGAACCGTTCGGCCAAGTCATCATTGAAGGCATGGTTGCGGGAAAACCCGTGATTGCCACGCGCGGCGGCGGTGTGCCGGACATCGTCGTCGATGGCGAAACTGGCGTGCTTGTGCCGATGGGCGATGCCGCGGCGATGGCAGTGGCAATGGAACGACTGCTAGCCGATCCTGATCTGCGGCAGTCCATGGGAACGGCTGGGCGGCGGCGGGTCGAAGAACACTTCACGATGGCCCATGTCGCGGCCAATCTTCAAGACGTATTCGATCAGATCGTCCCACCGAAATAAGGCTTACGCGGGTTGCGGCGTTGCGGTAGACGTCTCAGGCTCGGGGTCCGTCTGTTCTCCCGGTCGCTCTTTCCCATCAACCAGGCAGCTCACGATCGAGTCCGACAGCACGTTGATCATCGTACGGCAACGGTCCAGGAACCAATCGACCGTCAACAGCAGCGGAATCATCGTGACAGGCAGGCCGACGGCGTTGAAAACGAGTGTCATCGTCACCAGCCCGGCCTCCGGAATGCCGGCCGCCCCGGTGCCGGCAATCACGCTGGTCAGCACCACGAGCACCTGCTGAGGGATCGACAGATCCATGCCGATGAGCTGGGCGACGAACAGGGCACACATCGCTTCGTAAAGCGCAGTGCCGTCGTTGTTAAAGTTGCTGCCGATCATCGCGCCAAGATCGGCCGACTTCTCTCGGATTTTGACCTTCTCCGTCAGGCAGGCATAAGTGACCGGCGTGCTGGCCGTGCTGCTGGCGGTGGAGAATGCCATCACCAGGGCATCCCGCATGCCGTGCAGCAGGTAGAGCGGGCGGACCCAGGAGCCGAGCCGCAGGCGTGTCAGATAGAAGCAGGTCTGCAGGGCGAGCGCCACCAGCACGGCCGCGACGAACCAACCGAGATTGGCGAACTTCGCGAACCCCTCCAGACCCACCAGATTGGTCACCTTGCAGAAGATCGCCAGCGGGACCAGTGCGATCACCCAATGCAGCATGACGACGATGGCGTCAAAGCCGGCGGCCGCCACGGTCGCCGCGCCTTTGCGATACGCCGGCAACGCCCGGAAGGCGAAGCCGACACCCAATGCGATGATGATCGCGCTGACCGGATTGCCATCGACCAACGGCTTCAGCAGGCTGCCGGGGACATTCTCCAGCAGCTTCGCAATCGGATCGCCACCGACGGCAGCGGGGGCGGTGGTGGGGGCCGCCGGGGCATGACTATGCCGGCCAGGCTGCAAAACATTTGCGACCAGCAACCCAATGAGTACGGCAACCAGTGTGTTGGTGAAGAGCAGCCAGACAAGCTTCCGCCCGTCGCGACCTTCCACATCGGCCGTCAGCAGTGCTCGTACGACGGCCAGGAAGATCAGCGGCGTTGCCAAGGCATTCAGCAGTCGCAGCACCAGCAGGGCGGGCACGTTGATCGCTCCGAGCGCCTTCTGCACGCCCGGTCCGGTCATCTGTCCCATGATCGCCCCGGCAATGATGCCGAGGATCAAGCCAATCAGGATGCGGAGGTAGAGGGGAAGTCGCTGCCAGCGAGCGAACGGACCCGTGGCGGGTTGCGGAATGACGTCGGACATGGGCCGGACTGTAACTTGGGCGCGGCTAAACGCGATGCGATTAGAAAGAAGCCAACGTCTTGTAGCCGCAATGCTGAGTAAATTTCGGCGCGATTATTCGCTTATTCCGCGGCGTCGGTGCGGGCGATTGGCGAGGCGGGAATCAAATTCAGGCGATGCTCGCCGACCGTTTTCTGCACGGCAGCGGGGGAGGTGGCGATGGCCATCTGGAGCTGCTGGTTCCATAGCTCGGTCTGCAGTGTCTGCAGCCGGCGGTGGGCTTGGTTGATGCGGTAATTGATCTCCATCTTTTCGTGCCGCAGGTGCAGCAGCACGGCCGCGATGGCGAAGGCACCGACGAGACAGAGGAGTAATTTGAGCATGGGAAGAGTGATCACGGGCATTGGATTTATCGGACGGATCGGTGGGTTTCGTTTCGTTTTTCTTTTGTAGCTGCGACGCCTGCGTCGCCTTATCGCGAGAGATGAAGTCTGGTGGTGAGGCGACGCAGGCGTCGCAGCTACATGACCGTGATACCGAAAAAAAGCTCGCGTCACGCTCGGACTTGGAAGTCCGTGGGTGACGCGAGCGTCGAGCGTTGAAATATTGAGAACCTTACCGAACGCTGGCGCTGGCTAGCACCTTGGCGGGCAGCTTCAGCTTCATGTTGACCTTGATCACGTCGCCCTTGAGCTTATCGGCATTGAGCGTGCGGATCGTGTCGACTTCGGTCTTCGAGCCCAGCTCGGCCGAGGCGATCTTGGACAGCGTGTCGCCGGCTTTGACGACATAGATGCGTTGCTCAGCGGTGTTGGCCGGGTTCTTCGCGTCATCGACCCTGGCGATCGTCTTTTTCGCGTCGCTCTTCGCATCGACCGGCTTCACGTCCGTCGTTTTCGGGGCGACGATCTTCGGTTCCGTGGCTTCGGCAACGGCGACTTCCTTCGCGGGGGCGGCGGCCGGCAACAGGTAGGTGCGACCGGAGACGACCTTGTTCGGGTCCTTCTGGAGCGTCGGATTCATCGCCACGACGGCGTCACGGTTGGCCTTCACATTGCCACCGGGGAGCTGCGAAGCCAAGCGGCTCAGCGTGTCGCCGGCGACGGCTTTATATTCGCGGGCGGCGGTCGTATTGCCAGCGACGGTATTGGCTTCGTGCGTCACCTTCGTGGTGATCGTGGTCTGCTTGGTGACGGTTGTGCCGTTGACGGGGACAACGACTTCGCCCATCTGCTTGGCGACGCGGGCGACCGGGTCATTGCTGAAGGGGTCGGTCGGCGTGCGAATGACCAGCGGCGGCTGCTCGGCCTGCGGGGCAGGCGGCTGGGTCTGAGTTTGGGTTTGGGTGATCGGCGCCGGGATCTGGGTCGCGCCGTTGTCCGTGACGATGACCGTCGTGCCGTTGGTGCTGGCCTGCGGCTGCGGGGGGACGACGGCGACGCTGGTCACCGGGGCCTTGGGGGTCAGGTCGGCCGGGGTCGGGACGGGCGCGGTCGGCTCGGCGGCGCGAGCGGGCTCATCGGCCGCGGCGCCAGGAGCGCCCATGCCGTTGCGAACGCCGTGGCCGGCGTCGGCCAGCGGCGCGGCGGGACGCTCGGTCGAGATCGGAAGAGC
>JAQGHK010000297.1 GCA_028288875.1 Phycisphaerales bacterium
CGCGGGCGGCGGCGGTGGCGGTGGCGGCGGGACCGGTGACTTGCCGGGCGGCGGCATGGGCGGCGACGGCGGCGATCTGCGCGTCGCCCACCGGAATCTCGCCGACGGCCCAGGCGCGGGCGAGATCGATCGCGCGGCGGACGCACGGCTCATCACTCGCCTGCTCGAACAGCGGCAGCACACACTCGGCGCAATCGGCCGCCCAGAGCGCCAGGAGGTGGTGGCGGGCGAGGTCGAGCGTGCCGCCGCGATGCATGGCTACGAAACAGCGATCCCGCATAACCCCCCTCCACCGACGACGGACGACATGGCCGCCGTCCATGATCGTCATTTTCTTCAAATTTTCCCATTTTTTGGCCGACAAATCGCGGCCGAACGATATTCT
Source organism: Phycisphaerales bacterium (assembly GCA_028288875.1). Lineage (GTDB taxonomy): Bacteria > Planctomycetota > Phycisphaerae > Tepidisphaerales > Tepidisphaeraceae > RYN-431. Next base: position 386 of record JAQGHK010000297.1, read on the forward strand.
TAGTAGTGTCCGCCAGCACGGTGGGCGAGCGAGACGGCGCGTGGCCGTTGATCGCCGCTGGCGGCGAGGAGCCGAGAGATGATGCATCGCGATCGCACATCTAATGCCCTCCACCTACTGCCGTCCTATTGCGATGGTGCAACATTCGCCGCACCTAAGTGCATTGTTAAGGTGGGCAATTCATCGCTGCGCTGGGCGCGTAAAATATCGCCCTAATCCGTGGCCGGCCCTGCACTTGTTGGCCAAACGTGAATGTAAAATAGAACAATCAACAGCCACCCCGCCGCGAGCACTTAGGCTAGGTAACGGTTCACACTCGGGAAGGACGGAACTGAACGTCAACTGCGACTCACGCGTTCACGTAGTGGTTTCAAAAAACGGAACCGCCGCCACTTGGAATTCGTCCTCAAACACGATGTAACCTGGTCGGGTGGTGGTGATCATTTCCGTGGCGATGCCGTGCTCGTTCAGGATGCGGCACATGACATGCATCTGGCTGACATGCTCGGTGGCCGTGCTTTTAAACCAGCTGATCGCTTTGGGGGCCGCGCCGCTTTTCTGGCTTCGTGAAAATCGGTCGGGAGCATCCAGCTTGTCGCCGAACCAACGGCGAAGGGCCCGAATTTCTTCCAGTTGGTAGTCGTGAAGTTCGTTTTGATCGACGAGATCGCCGATGGCTTGGAACAAGCCCGTCCGCCGGTATGAGTCGCGGTCGATCGTCGTCGTGACGAAGCGGACGAATACGCGGCGCATCTCCGGCCCCTTGGTCTGATCAGCATGGCGGGCGAGCGGCTATAGGCCGAGATCGCTCAGCCCCTCATGATCAAACGGCCGCGGTCCCTGTGGCCAGCGGAATTTGCGGTCGGCCTCGGCGATGGCGACGTCATTGATGCTCGCGTGGCGGGCCAGCATCAGGCCGTTGTCGGCGAATTCCCAGTTCTCGTTGCCGTGCGAGCGAAACCATTGGCCGGATGCATCTCGCCATTCGTAAACGAACCGAACCGCGATGCGCTTGTTGTGGTACGCCCAGAGCTCTTTGATCAGGCGATATTCCTGCTCCTTCGCCCACTTGCGGGTGAGGAACGCGACGATCTGCTCGCGGCCGGTGATGAACTCGTCGCGGTTGCGCCAGTGGCTGTCCGGCGTGTAGGCCAAGGAGACGGCGGCCGGATCGCGCGTGTTCCACCCGTTCTCGGCCATGCGGACTTTCTGCACCGCGTCGGAACGATCGAACGGCGGCAAAGGCGGACGGCTTTCGGTTACGGCGTCAGACATGCCGATATTGCACCGCGCCGCGATCGATTTGGAAAGCGCCACCCGATTCGTTTAGCCGGCAAGCCCGCTTGCTGTCCGGAAGGATCAATGTCATGGACCAAAGCGGCACAGGGAAGCCGCGAGCAGACTCGCCCGCTAAACGGTGCATCGCTTGTGAAAAAGAGACAGGCCCGGCCAGTTGCCCGGCGGGGCCTGTTTGTCTTATTTCAGATCTTTGCTTCGTTTCAGCGGAGCGGAATCTGGATGCTTTCGGTGCCATCAGTTTCGGTCAGCGTGACCTTCTGGGCCACGTGCAGCTTGCCCTTCTGGACGTCCAGGATGTAACGGCCGAGCGGGACTTTGTAGAACTCGAAGCGACCCTTCTTCTCGCTGGTGACGCTTTCGATTTCCTTCTTGCCGTCCTCGTCCAGCAGCCGGACGGTGGCGCCCGTGACGGCGTCCTTGTCCTTGCCGACGACCTGGCCGACGTAGTTCACGTACTCGCGCTTGGCGCGGCTGGTGACGGCAGCGTCCTCATCGTCGGCGGCGCGCTCACGGGCCTTGCCGGCCTGGAGCGTGAAGCTCAGCTCAGCGGGATCGCGGCCATCGTGGATGGTCACTTCCGAGCGGTCCCGCAGCTTGCCGGCCCGGGCGAGGATGATGTACGTGCCGTCATCGACTTTGCCAAAGGCGAATTCGCCGTCGGCGTCGGTCGTGGTCGAATCAACCGTGGTGTACTTCTTATCACCCTTTTCGTGATGCAACAGATAGACCTCAGCCTTGCCGGTGGGCCGATGGTTGTCGCCATTCACGACGCCCTTGATGGTCGCCCCGCCGCGAGCGAACGCCGACCCGGCGAGAGTCGACATCGTAATCAACGCGAGAGCAGTCATTTTCTTCAAACGCATACTTGGCCTCCTTGTTATGCCAGACACAAGGATAGACGCATCCGCACGCGGTTTCTTCTATTAACTTTCTGTGAGAACGCCGGACGCGTCAGGAGAAACCCGCGTGTCGAGATGGAGCGAACGTCGCCTGCTGCTGGCGCAAGCGGGAGTTCGCGGTCACCGAGCCGATTGCGAAGTCCCATCGAAGAGGATCCAGTCGCCGTCCGCTGGGGTGCTGGCCGGGCTCTCGGTCATGCCCGCCAGCCGCTGAATCTGATTGCCCGCCCCGCTGGGCCACTGAGCGGCGAGCCAGGATTGCGGCTGGCCTTTCTGATCGCGCGGCGGCCGGCCACCGTCGTCATCGCCGTCCACACCAACACTATAGATCACCGGCCGGCCGGCGATCAGGCGGTACCGCACCGGCTTGCCATCGATGCGGTCCGCAGGGACGGCCGGCAGCAGCATCGGCGTCAGCTCCGACAGCAGCGTCGGGTATTTACCGTGATGTCGCCGATAGAGTTCCAAGCCGATTCCGACGATCACGCCGTCCCGTCGCCCGAGCAGGCGTTCGGCGCTCCAGCCGAGCCGTTCCATCGCTGGGAGCATGATCATGAGCGGCAGGTAACGGGCCGCCAGCAGGGGCGAGTGCTTGATAACCTGAAATCGGCGATCGTAGGCAAGCATTGGCGATTCGCCCGACGGCCAATCGCGGAGCGGTCTGGAAAATGCCTTATCGACAAGGTCGAGCAGCCGGTCGTATTCGGCTACCACGTCCCGGCGCGAGCCGAGGACCGACGCGGCACTGGTGACAGCGGCCTGAAGGGTCTTGTCGTCGAGACGAGCGTCGTCCACGGAAAAGCCGAGCACGCCGGCGCCGGGGATGGCACCAATGCCGCGCAGTGTCAACCGACCGTCTCCATGGCCGTCGTCGGAGTACATCCGTTGGGCAAGATCGTGAAAAGCGAGCCGCTCGCCGGCGGTGTCGCACAGCGACCCGGCCGCATCGCCGCCGACTATCGCAATACGATGGGCCAGCCCGACCAGTTGAGCGTCGGTCAGCGCAGCCGGGGCCTCGACCAGCAGCTGTTCGATCTGGTCTATCGCCAACGCGTAAATTCCGACGCGGACCAATGCTGTCACGGCGAACGGCCGTCCGGCCTGTTGGTCGGCGATGCCGAGTATTGCCTGGAAGTCCGCGACGACTCGCGTGTTGTCGCCCGCCGATGCCGCGTACCGCGCGTCGGCGGCAAGCAGATTCGCAAAGTGCCGCGAGTGATTCAGGTCCGGCAGCAGCACCTCAACCAGCGGCACATCCGTTCTTCGGGATTGAATGTCCAGTTCCGGGTCCGTCTGCGAGCCGGCTGGGCCGAGGATAAAACCAAACAGCGGCTTGGCGGCGGCCGTGCGAAGCAGTGCCAACCCATCGGCGTGGGCGTCGAGCCACGCAGTGAGCGTCGGCCATTCCGGATCGGCGGGCGTGGCGTCAATGATCTTTCGCTCGTTCCTAAAACCGGCGAGCCACGGGTCGAGTGTTTTGTCCTTGCGATGGTCCGCCAAACCGAGCGCAACGATCGCCCGCCGATACAGCGGCCACGCGCGATCGGCATCGGGCGTGGCCAAAGTGGGGGCGTTCAACTTCGCGATGTAATCCACGCTCAAGTGCGGCTGGCGAATCAAAAACTGCGCGAGAAAATAGCCGTAAATTACGGCAAGCACGCACAGAACACGTGCGGCCCAGCGCCAGACCTGCCAAACCAACGACCGCTGCCGGCATTTGGCCCGGCGGATCAGTTTGGCGGCGGTGCGAATGTCGCCGAAATCGGTGATCAATTGCTCGGCGGATTCACCGGCATCGAGGCCGTCCTGGAAGTGGGCGAGCAGCTCCGCAGCCACCGCGAATTTTTCCGTCCGCCACAGCCGCGTGCGGCGGACGACCGACGTCACGCACTCCGCCAGCGCTGGCGGCAGATCGGCGGCGGCGATGCGGCCCCGCCAGTCGAGCCGACCGGTCAGGCGGCCGCGAAGCAGATCGATCAATGGTGTGTGGCGAAGCAGGTGATGGGTAGGCACGGGCATGAGACACTGACCTTTCCGCTCGGATCGTGGATCACCTCGAAATCGCATGGCGTAGCCGCGAGCTTGCTCGCGATTCTGGTATCGGGTCACCGCGTCGACAGGCAAATCGCGAGCAAGCTCGCGGCTACACCGGACTCTCGGCGATTGGACGTTCTTGGGCATCGACTTACCCGCCGACAATGCCCAGCTTCCCCATCGCCGCCGTCACCGCCTGCCATTGCTCGCGCTCGTGATCCAGCCGCTTCTTGCCGCTACTGGTCAGCCGGTAATATTTCCGCTCGCGGCCACTTTCCACCGTCTCCACCCGGCTGGCGATCAGGCCCTTGGCTTCCAGGTTATAGAGCAACGGATAGAGCGTGCTTTGGCCCATCGCCAGCACGCCGTCGGTCTGCCGATCGAGGGCGGCGACCAGCTCGTAGCCGTACTTCTCGCCCCCTTCCAGCAGCCGCAGTACGGCGACCGGGCCGACGCCTCGCATGAGCTCACGTTCGATTTTCATTACCGGACCTCCGATCGCTCAAATACTATGTCACACATAGCATGCGAGGCAAGACAATTAGCTGCCATCTCTTCATCTTCGCGCAAGGTTGCTCACGCCAGAATGCCGAGGCGGAATCGGAAGGGGTCGCGCAACGACCCCTGTGGAGGGGAAAACGGATTCCCCGCAACGAGTTCTGATTTCTGGAGAAGGTTATGTTTCAACCGATCGAATCACTCGAAAGTCGCCGCCTGCTCACGGGCACGGCCACGCTCACGGATGGCACGCTGGCGGTCACGGGCACGAGCAAGAACGACGCCATCACCGTCGCCCTGTCGTCGGACAGCAGCACGTACACCGTCACCGTCGGCCGCCGGCATGGCGGGCGGAAGGTGACCAGCGCCACGACCACCACGTTCGCCGCGACCGACGTGAAGACGATCGCCATCAACGCCGGCGCCGGTAATGACTCGGTCGCCATCCGCGGCGCGACGCGCAAAACCGGCGTGACTATCCCCGTCACCATCGAGGCCGGCGACGGCAATGACGTCGTCCATGGCGGCGACGGCACGAACGTGATCAACGGCGGCGCGGGCGACGACTTCCTCGCCGGCGGCGCACTCGGCGACACCATCACCGGCGGCGACGGCGACGACAAGATCAACGGCTATGCCGGCGATGACAGCCTCAGCGGCGACGCGGGCGACGACGAAATCGTCGGCGGCTTGGGCGTCGATACCCTGATGGGCGGCGAAGACGACGACACCCTGCTCGCCAAGGGCGACGGCAGCGTCGATGTGGTTGACGGCGGCACGGACAGCTCCGCCGATGACACCACCGGCGCGACGGCCGATCAGGATATTGCGGTCGTCGATCTCGCTTCGACCACCACGACGACGACCACCGACAGCAGCACCACGGCGACTGACATCGTCGACAACGTCAGCAACGCCACCGCTCAGAGCTCGCTCGATAGCGGCGACACCAGCGATGGCACGGACACCGGCGACACCACCGGCGGCCACTTCGGCGGCGGCTTTGGCTTCGGTCCAGGCTTCGGCGGACCGATCTTCGGCGGCGGCGATATCGGTGGCGGCCATCATGGCCACCACGGAACGCCGGACGACAGCACGGACACGACCACCGGCGATACAACGACGGGCACCACCACCGGCACGGGGACGACGACCACGACGTCCAGCGTTCTTACGTACCGAGTGTAAATGAGCCCCTTTCCCCTGGCGTCCGCTTGAATAAGGCGGCCGCTGGTTTTGGCCCGACGGGCCTTTTCGGAGACGGCGTACTATGACCATGACTTTGGATATCCCGCCCCTTTTAGATCTCGCCCGCGCCGGCGACGAGCAGGCCATCGGCCAACTGCTTTCGTCGTTCGAGTCGTACCTGCTGCTGCTCGCCCGCGTGCGGCTGGGGCCGAAGCTGCGCGGCAAGGTCGACCCCGGCGATATCGTTCAGGAAGTCTTCCTCGACGCCACCCGGCAGTTCCCCAACTTCCGCGGCACCCATGAGGCCGAGCTAAGCGTCTGGCTCCGCCGCATCCTGGCCGGGCAACTCGCCCTCACCATGCGGCGATTCCTCGGCAGCAAAGGGCGCGACGTTCGCCTGGAGCGCGACATCCAACAACAAATCGACGACAGCGCCCGCGCCCTCGACGCTGGCCTGGCCGCCAGCCTCAGCACGCCCAGCCAGCACGCCAGCAAGCGCGAGCAGACCGTGCTGCTCGCCGACGCGATGGCCAAGTTGCCCGAGGACTACCGCGAGGTGATCATTCTTCGTCACCTGGAAGGCCTCGGCTTTGCGGAAGTCGCCTCCCGCATGGGCCGCAGCGAAGACAGCGTGCAGAAGCTGTGGGTGCGTTCACTGGCGAAGCTGCGGACGACGCTGAGCACCGAAGGCAACTAGTCCCCTCGCCCGGTACGCCGGGAGAGGGTTAGGGAGAGGGTCTGCTTTGGAATCCGAGCACACTGACACTTCCGAAGAAAGCCCTCACCCTAGCTCCCTCCCCGCCGTGCCGGGCGAAGGGACAGAGTCCGACCGCGAAGATCGCCTGCTGGCGATCGTGCAGACCTACACCGCCGCTGTCGAGGCCGGGCAGAAGCCGGATCGCCGGGCACTCATGCGGCAGAACCCGGATCTGGCCGACGATCTTTCCGCCTGCCTTGGCGGCCTCACCTTCCTGAACGCCGCCGCCGGTCAGCTCGCGGCGACGGCGCACGATCTGGTCGACCCCACCGCCGCCGGACCGCAACTGCTCGGCGATTATCGCCTGCTCCGCGAGATCGGCCGTGGCGGCATGGGTGTGGTGTATGAGGCCGAGCAGCTGAGCCTCGGCCGGCGCGTGGCCGTGAAAGTATTGCCGATGGCGGCGGCGCTCGATGCCCGGCAATTGCAGCGATTCCGCAATGAAGCTCAGGCTGCCGCGCAATTGCACCACACGCACATCGTTCCCGTCTACGCCGTCGGCTGTGAACGCTCGGTCCACTACTACGCGATGCAGTTAATCGACGGCCAAAGCCTGGCCGACGTGATCGCGGATCTGAAAGCGGAAGCGAGGCCAGAGGAATCAAAATCCGGCGCGTCGCTCATCTCGCATCCCTCGGCCAATCTCACGTCACTTCGCACCGCCAAGCGGGCCGGGTTTTACCGCACCGTCGCACGCTTAGGCTTGCAGGCGGCCGAGGCACTGCACCACGCGCACCACGCCGGCATCGTCCATCGCGACATCAAGCCGGCCAACCTTCTGCTCGACCACGAGGCCGGCCTCTGGATCACCGACTTCGGCCTCGCGCAGTTTTACGCCGAGGAGAACAATCTCACGCAAAGCAGCGATCGCCCCGGCACGCTGCGCTACATGAGCCCCGAGCAGGCCAGCGGCCGCGCGGTGGTTCTCGATCAGCGCACCGACGTCTATTCGCTCGGCGTCACGCTGTTCGAACTGCTCACGCTCGAAAAGGCCGTGCCCGGCGAAACCCGCGAGCAGATGCAGTACCAACTGCAAAACGAAGACCTGCGGCCGGCCCGATCGATCGACGCCGCCATCCCCAAAGAGTTCGACACCATCCTCGCCACCGCCTGCGCGAAGGATCCCGAAGACCGCTACGCCACAGCGGGAGCGCTCGCCGAAGACCTGCGGCGGTTTCTGGACGACGAGCCGATCCTCGCCAAGCGCCCGCCGCTGAGTCAGCGGGCCGTCAAATGGGTGCGCCGGCATCGCACGGTGGCCTGGTCGGCGGCGATCACGGTCCTGCTGCTGCTGGCCGGATTTGTGGTCAGCACGGTGCAGATCGCCCGCGCGCAGGCCCGTACGCAGGCGGCATACTTCAATGAAAAGGACCGCGCCGCCGAGGCCGTGCGCGAACGCCTGCGGGCGCAGCGGGCGTTTTCCGAAGCGCGCGACGCCGTCAACTTCTTCGCCCGCGTCGCAGCGACCGAACTCAACGACGATCGCCCGAATCCCGACCTTCGCCGCGAGATGCTGGAAGCCGCCGTCGATTACTATGAAGCCTTCCTGGCCCAGCGCCGCGACGACCCCGCCGCGTCGAAAGAACTGGCCGAAGCGAAGGATTACATCGAAGACTTGCTGGCCGAACTGGCCGTTGTGGAAGATGCGTTTCGCGTGCGGTCGCTGGCGCGCATCGTTCAGGATGACGCGGTCGCTGCGGACCTCCGGCTGATCCCGACGCAGCGGGCCGCGATCACCGAGCGCCTCGCCGCGTTAACGAACGTGAACGATCCGCCCGACGACATCCCCTTCGGCGGGCGTGGCCCGGGATCGCAATTTCGCCGGCAGCGATTGATCTCATCCGCCGCCCGCACGCGCGCCGAACTGGCCGCGCTGCTGCTACCGACGCAGGCCGAGCGGCTTCGCCAGATCGCCCGCCAGGCCGCCGGGCCGGGCGCGTTTGCCGACCCTGAAGTGATCAGGGCGCTCGGCCTGACGCTGCAGCAGAAAGACGCGGTGCGCACGATCCTCAGTTCCGCCCGCGCCGCCGGCCGTCGTCCGACGACGATGCCGGAAACCAGCGACGCGTTCGACCGATTCGAGCCGCCGTACGACGCCCGCGCGGGCCAACGCGCGACGTCGCTGGCGGCCCTGCTGGCGCTGCTCGATCCGCCGCAAACCGCCGCGTGGTACGGCGTCATCGGCCGCCCGTTCCCGAACGCCGCGCGCTTCGATCCCGAACCGCGCCGGATCGCCGACGGCCGATTCGATCCCGGCCGGTTTGACCCGAACCGCTTCAACGGCGGCCCTCCCCAAGACGGTCCGCCACGCGATGGCGGGCCGCCACCTCCCCCACCGCCCGACGGCTTCGGCCCGCCTTAACGCACTCGGCGGATGATCGCTCCGGTGTTAGACTCCCGATGCTTCCGACGCCAGAAGCCGCGGAGATAAGCGATGCACCAGCGCCCTTCCTACAACCCGACCGCCTATGACGACGACTGGGAAGACCAGCCCGCCCAAGGCTGGTT
>JAQGHK010000313.1 GCA_028288875.1 Phycisphaerales bacterium
AACTGCTCGGCCGGCCGTAGTCACGACGCGTGCCATCACGGAATGTTGCGATAAGCCGGCCGTCGCGGCCGCGGTCGGCCGTGTAGGTGACCGTCGCGCGGTCGAATTCCATTTCGAACACCGGCTCGCGTACCTCGGCGGTCGCGTGAGAGAAGATCGTCAGCACTTCCACGTCGCCGGCCACGCGGGCGCGGACGGCGCACGTGTCAAAAGTCTCAATCGCATTGGCCCGGTACAACTCGGCAGCCACCGTGCTTGGCATCGCACTGCGATCGGTCCGGGGGCCGAGCAGATACAGCAGGTTGTGCAGGAAGTGGGCACAGGCGTTGTTCAGCGGGCTATCCATCACCGGCAGCCCGGCAGCCGTTGCTCGCCGGCCGGCCCAGCCGTTGCGAGTGTAATAGACTTCATCGCGCGGCCAGAGCACCAGTGACTTGCAACGACGCGGTGCTCCAAAATCACCGGCCAGAATGTCTGCCTTTAATGTTTGAATGGCCGGGCTGAACGACCACTGATAGCCGATCGCCACCTGATTGGCCGACCGATCTTTCGCGGCCTTCATCTGGCGGGCTTGTTCAATCGTCACGCACAGCGGCTTTTCGCAAAGAACGTGGCAGCCGTGCGCCAGCGCTTCAATCGTCTGCTGCGCGTGGTATTGCAGCGGCGACGCCAGCACCACCACTTCCGGACGGTGCTTCGTGTATAGCTCGGCGGCCGTGAGGTAGACCGGAATATCGCGCTCGCGCAATGAACCGATGTCCTGGCTAGCGCCCGGCACCGGATCCACCCCGGCGATCAATTGAACGCCGTGCTTGTCACACAGAGCGGCGTCGAGCAGCGGCTTCACATAAATGCGGCCGTATCCGCCGATGCCCATCAATGCGATCGATGTCTTACGTTTCATACTTTGGTCCGATCTGACGCTAAACAACTCAAACACACTGCGTCACGGCAACGGCCGAAACCCTTCGGCCTTTACTTGCCAACCTTTATCCGGGAAGCCCGGCGCGGGCCGATCCGGCGCGCCATCCCAACCACCGGCCATCATCGCGACGGCCGCAAGCAGGCCGCCGTTCGCCGGCAGATACAGCGGCAGATTTGGCCGCTGATACACATGGCCACTCACGCCGTAGCCGTTTTTCTTTGATTCAACAAACAGGGCATCGATTGCTAGCTTCGGCAGGCCACATCGTGCAGCCGCCATCGCGGTCATCGGAAAATCCCAGCCCCAGCAGCGATCCCACTGCCAGACTTCCATGACCTTCTGCACACTGGCTCGCATGAGCGATAGATCAATGCCATCGCCATCAAGCATGCCCATCGCGCCGACGATGGCCGGGTGTTCCCAGTTCCAAGTCGTGTACGTGTCGGCCAGGCCATCATGATAGAGGTATCGCCCGTCCTTGTGCGGCGGCGGCGCAAGATGCGTAAGCACGTCATCCCAATCGGCCTTGCGGGGCAGGTTCATCCGCTCGCGCCACTGCTGTGCCACCTTCAGGCCGAAGCGCCAGTACGTCAGTTCGTACGTGGGATTGATCGTGGTGTGCGTGTCGTTGTTTTCCTGCACCGCCTTCATCGGCGGGCCGAGCACATAGTGGCCGGTGGCGGCATCGCGCACGGCAAAGGAGGCCATGAAATCGGCCGTCTGTTCGATGATCTCCTGCCATTGGGAAAGGACGGCCGGCGTTGGATTCTGCCGGTAGCAAAGCTCGGCGTAATAAATCGGATGCGGCTGCTGCCAGAGGAGAAGCGGCCCGACGGGCGACGGCGAATCGATGCCGGCCGCGTCCACCATCTTCGGCCAGCGCACGCCGCGATAGCCCTGCCGCTCGGCGATGATCCGGCCTTCGGGCAGAATCCGCTGGTAATACGACAGGCTGCGTTCCAGCAGCGGCAGGCGATTCCAGAGTGCGAAATGCACGCCATGCCACCAGTGCATTTCCAGATGGAATTTGCCGTACCAGGAATTGCAGGTCAGCCCTGTCTCGGCCGGCGGGAGCGAGCCGGCGCAGTTGGCTTTCAACAGATACTGCGAGGTCACGATTCGGCGTTCGAGTTCGTTCGCCCGAGGGTCCGTACTGCCGGCCAGATCGATCGCCGCTCCGCTGTTCCAGTAGTTCGCCCACATCGAAGCGCTGGCACTCTTGGCCTTTTCAAATGAGAGCACTGCGCCCTCGATCGGTTTGGCCGAGAACGAAATCGTGGCAGCCAATTCCGATTTTCCATCGCCGGCCGAAAGTCGATACCGATGCGGGCCCGCCTCAGCGAACTTCGCTTCAGTATCCCAGGTCACGGCGACGTGATAGACGGTATCGTCCAACTGCCGGCCGAGATCGACGCGGTGTTCAGACGATTGTCGCACGACCGTGTGATGCGCGGTCGGCCGATTCCAATCCACCGCGGCCGGGTCGGGTGAGCCGTAGGGAAAGGCGATCAGCACCGCCAAGCGGCCGTCCGCCAATAAGGGCGATTGCACCCGAACCGCGACGGCGTCTGTGCCGCCGCCGCAGCATGTTTGCACCGTCACGGGTTGGCCATCAAAGACGAATCGACTCGTCAGCAGCCCGGCCCAGAGGTCGAGCGACTGATCGATCTGCGTCAGGTCGCCCGGCGTCGCATCCGCCCCGCTCGCCGACCGCAGTTGAAACCCAATACGGCCCAAGTGCAGCCGGTGCGGATTTTCCCGCAGCCAGTTGAACGTCGCCTCCTGCCCTTTCGCACTCAGCAGGTACGGCACCTTGCGACCGTACGTTTCGACCTGCGAATACCGAATTGATTCCGGCTTCACATCCGGCCCCGCCGGCGTCGAATGCCAGCCCCACTGCGACATGGTGCACAGCGGAACAGCCTCGGCATACGCCTCGGGGAACGTCTGCAATCCGGTCACATCCGCAGTGAAGGCGAACTCGCCGTTGCCGACGGAAAGGGGATTGAAGGAATCGACCTTCACCAGCTCCACGGCATGCCGGGCAACGACAACTTTTCGGTCGATAGCAATCATTTCAGTGCGAGTAATGGCCAGCGAGCGGAAGCTAGTATTCCGACGGATAGTGATCAAAAGGGACGACCGAGCACGGACTTTGGGCCGGCCTTGAATTTACCAGGGACGATGCGCCGGTGAAGGCGATTTCTCAGGGCGCCGTCATGGCCGCCGATCGACCTTCAAGCGTGCCGATGCCCCAGCCCTTTTCGTACTTTTGGTGATAGACGCGGCTGCCGGTGTTGCCGCCGTTTTTCACATATGCGAAGGGGTTGTCGTCGAGGCTGCGGCCGGCGGCCAGCGTTTCGAGCATGTCACGATAGTTCTCCATGCGGTTCCAGCCTTCGCCGGTGGTGTCGTACTCGCCTTGGATTCCAATCTGCCGCCAGACGTCAACACTGTAGATGGACACGGCGTGGCCGTCCGGGAACACGACATTCCACGCCGGACGGGTGCCGCCACCTTTGTGTGACACGTACTTCTGCGCACGGAACAGGTCCGCAGCCAACATGCGAGTCGCCGGATAGGCCGACAGACGCTTCAAGTACATGCGGTTCGGCGTAAGACCGAAGTAGCGCCAGTTCGGGTTGTACACATAGTCGCTTCGGACCGCGCTCGCGGTCGTGCTCGGCCAAGTATCGCCGACCGCATTCCAGCCGAAAAGCGGTGCATCGTAGTTCGATGGGCAGTACGCAACCCGCCCGTTGGACAGATATTTCTGCTGCCATAGACGGCCGATGTGCCACATTGTGGTTGTGGGCGTGTAAGTGCCGCCGTTCGATATCGTGGTCCACTCCTGCGCGGTATTCGGGCAGCTATCGCCAGTCGAGCCTTTCTCCTCAGGGAGGAAACCTTTATTCGAATCGGAATACATCCGCAGCCCGATCGCGAACTGCCTGAGGTTGGACAGGCACTGCACCATTCTTGCCGCCTCACGAGCGCGACCAAGCGACGGCAACAGAATGGAAATCAATAGCGCGATGATCCCGATGACCACCAACAACTCGACGAGTGTGAAACCTTGCTGGCGACGCATGACGTACCTCCCAGAATGACGTTCAGTCCGCTTTGAAATGGCCGACCGGCAAGCTCCGCCAAGAGACGCCGGGTGTTATGCCGAAAGTTTAAATGGGTGCGTCAAATTTGCAAGTGAAATTAACGCACAATTCTCTCTAATTACCGCAGACGGGATGAAAATAAAATCAAAGACGTGATAACGCACCAATCCATAAATACTTATGAAATGCGACGAGATGCCACAGTGCGGGAATTAAAGGGCAGGAACCGCGGTAAGGTCTACCACGAAGGGCTCGATCATGGTCGTGAGATGTTCTTCGACGCTGCTATGGGCAAGTCGCCACAGCAGCTGTTCCACACCACGATGACCAATGGATTCGACGCGGATGTCGATCTCCGTGGGTTTCGGCGACAGTCCCATCAGGTAGGGCTGCTCGTTATTGGTCGAGACGACTTCCACCTCACCGGGGCCAATGTTCACGCCGGCCCGCTGCAGTGCGGGTTGCAGGACGGCCACCTGCATGTCGTCGGCGACGTACAACCCTGTCGGGCGTGTCGGCAGGGCCAGATATCGTTGCACCACGGCTTCGACCGAGGCGGCCGAATACTCGTGCCAGTAACCGCCCGCGAGTTCGCGCTCGCTTTCAATTGCCACTGCCTCCGCCCCGCCGTGGCGAGCCGTCGTGCAGAACGCGTGACCGTACAGGTGCAGCGCCCAGTGGCCGCCGTCGAGATTCAGGAAGGCCACGCTCTTATGACCCCGCCGGACAAGGTGTTTTGCCGCCAAATTGCCCACTTCGTAGTGGTTCGGCATGACTTGGTCGCCCCACTCGGGACGATTGCGATTGCCCATCAGCCAGACCGTAGGCACGCGGCGAATATCCGCGGCATTGGGCGGGATCGGCAACGCGCCATGGAGCAGGACGCCATTAATCCGCCCGCCGAGCATGCGATCGGTCAGGTCCTGAAAATCGCGAACGTGTTTGAACGTAAGGCCGAGCTTGTGCCGCTCGGCAGCCACGGAAACGCCATGCAGAAGGGATTCAAACGCTGGCGTCGCCCGGCGCTGCGTCGTGCCCAGCACGAAAAAACCAATGTTGGTTGCCCCCACCTGCGTTCGCGCCGCAGGCTTTGGCCCGGGACGACGGTCGGACGGGGTGTAGCCGATCGATTCCATCGCCTGCCGGACCGACAGTGCGGTGCTCGGGGCTACACGCGGGTGGTTGTTGATCACCCGAGAGACGGTCGAACTGGAAACGCCGACGATTTTAGCAACGCGTGTGATCGACATGTGTATGGAACCCGAACCGCCCTATTGTCCCCTGATTATTGGCCAAGTCAAAATAATTCCCACCAATTGCCACAACTTGGACAACCCGTTTACCGCCAACCGCTTCGGCGGGGTAGCGGTAGGGAAATCCCGCCTCAAATCTCTCTCTTTCAATTCCCATCAGAGCGTTGGAATGTGCGAACCGATTACCCGTCGCGGCATAGATTTGGCGGCTGGCCCT
>JAQGHK010000327.1 GCA_028288875.1 Phycisphaerales bacterium
GTAAATCAACGAAATGACGGCCACGACCACGCTGACCCACAGCGTGATTTTCAAGATGCGGATGCGGTTGGCAATTTCCTTATCCCGCCACTCGGCCAGCCGGCGGTCGATTTCGTCGAGCTTGCGATCGATGCGGGCTTCGATTTCATCCAGCTTCTGGTTGACGTAGCTGTCCGCCTGCCGCTTTACCCGATTGGCGATGCCGCCGAAGAAGCCGGCCTCTTCGATTTCCTCGCGAAGGGCCTGTTGCCGCGGGCCCTCGGCAGGACGGGCAGCGCCGCCATTTTGGGGCACGGCTGTTGCGGGCGTGCCGACGGGGGCAGTGGTCGTTTCGTCGCCGATGATGCCTTGAATGCGCTTGCCGACCCAGCCGCGCGTCTTCCGCTTCAGCTTGGTGAACAGGCCTTCCTGGTGCTTGAGGGCTTTGATCAACTCTTCGCGGGATTTGACCCCATCCAAGTCGGCCCCGCGAAGCAGGGCGATGGCCAGCAGCCCGCGATCGCTCAGGCCGGTGAAGCGCATCGATCGGCATTGGACAATTTCGATCGCCAACTGCTCGTTGGCCGCGCCCACCGGCGGGGTTTTGCCGGCCCAGTGGACGACATCGATCATCGCCGCCCGATCCAGCGAGGCGATCAACTGCCGGCGCTTGTGAATCGCGCCGATCAGGTCGGTCTTGTTGTTCTCGTTCTTGGCATCCAAACCGAACTCTTCGGCGATCATGCGCAGCTCTTCGATCGGCAGATCGCCCAACTGCTGCCGCGGCGGCGTCACGACGGCCAGCGGGGCCGGCAGATTGGTGGAGACGGCGGGCGTGGGCAGCGTGGGTTCGGTCATGAGAGAACGCGATCGATATTCAGCAGAATCTTGTGCGCCCAGAATAGCAGGATAAAGACGACGCCTAAAAGGGCACAGATGATCACGTCGCCCCAGAACGTCTTAAACCGCAGCCGCAGGCCGTGCACAATGACGTATTGGCGAAGAATTGTGATGTAGCGATCGTCGGTCATCAGCCACACGTACCAGCTCCACCCCTGCTGCAGCGTGATGATCGTGCAGTACACGCTGACGACGATAAACAGGCCCCAGCGGAAGAAATTGAACGGGTCAATGTCCGGCATGCGTCAGTCGGTCGACTCGCCTTCGGCCGCAGGCGTCTCGTTGCCGAAGATGGCCGTGCCGACGCGAACCATCGTGCTGCCTTCTTCGACGGCGTATTCGTAATCGTGGCTCATGCCCATCGACAGGTGCCGGAAGGCAGGGCCGCCGATTTTCTGCCACTTCATTTCTTCAAACACTTCACGCGTGCGGCGGAAGGCGGTGCGGATGTCTTTCTCCTCGGCATCCAGTTCCGCCATGGTCATCAGGCCGACGAGTTGGAGGTTCGGCATGGAAGCAATCGACTCGCCCAGATGGGTGGCCGCGCCGATGGCGACGCCGAACTTCTGCGGCTCTTCGCTGGCATTAAGCTGCATCATCACGTTCACGCGCTTCCCGGCCTTGGCGCCCGCGGCATCGATTTCTTCGGCGAGGCGCAGCGAATCGATCGAATGGATGCAAGCCACGAGTGGCAGCAGCGGCTTCACCTTGTTGCGCTGAAGGTGCCCGATCATGTGCCACACCGGCGGCTTAGCGGCGGGGGCGGCGTTCTCACTGAACTTGCGCCGCGATTGCGTCTCGACCATCTGTGATGCGCGCTGGATGAGCTGCTGAACACGGCCTTCGCCGAGATCGGTCACGCCGAGGCTTACCGCTTCGCGGATGGCTTCCGGTGTGGCCGTCTTGGTGACGGCGATGAGCGTCACTTCTTTCGGGTCACGCTTGGCCCGCACGGCGGCGGCCGCGATCTTCTCCCGCACTGCATCCAACCGGTCCGCTAACGCCGTCTTCTTTGCCACTTAGTTCCTTCCGTGAACCCGTCGCCCAGTATAAGGGCAGCGGGGCGTTAGGCCGAATTGGCAAAACTGCTTATCCGGGCCGGCCGTCAGGCAACCGCCTCCGGTACCGGCAGATTCAGCCGGCGGGCGCGTTTGTTCGCCTTCTCGGCGGCGGACTTTTCTTTCCACTCAAACCACTGTTTCCCGTAGCGCTTCCGGAAGAAATTGTCGACCGTTTTCACGACAGCCACGTTGTAGGCCGCCTCCGCCACCTGGGCCGGCGAGACGAGCGCCCGAAGGCTGATGCTGAACCCGCCGTCCAGGTATTCCATGAAGTGCCACCATCCCTTGGGCATGTAGAGCGTTTCGCCGTGTTCCAGGATCGTGGTGTGGGCCGTCACGCCGCGAAGGGCAGGGAATTGATCGAAGTCCGGATCGCGCCAGTTGATGTCTTCGATTGCGTGCCAGCTCAGAGGCAGCTTGTACATCAGTGGCGTAAATTCCGGGCTGACCAACGTCACCCTTTTCCGGCCGACAAAGTGGGTGTGGAAGATGCTGGGCGCGTCAATGTCGTAGTGCATGAACACGCTGCTGCCGCCGCCGCCGAAGAACATGGCGGGGAATTGGTCGACGAACCAGTCGCAGAAGGGCGGGTTGGTGTAATCCTTCTTCACGTCGGGCATGTGGCTGACGATGTTGAACAGGAAGATGCGTAGCTGGCTGGGCTCGCGGGCGATGAGGTCGAGATAATCCGCGAACTTCATCTGGGCATCGGGCTCGTTCACCTTCTTCGTGCCGTCGGTCTTGCTGCCGTCGTACAGCGGCACAATCTGGTCGCCGGCCACGTGCTTGAAGTAGTCGAAATTCCACTTCGAATAGGCCGGCCAGGTTTTGGCCAAGTTCGACATCACAACCGGCGTGCGGGGCTTCAGATACTGCTGGCGGAACGTGGGGCGGTCGATATCGGCGACGCGATCAATCTGGACCAGATTCAGGGGCATGTTTTCAGCGTAGGCGCGGATTTTTGAGATTCCAAGATCAGGTTTGTCGGCACTTATCAGCGCCAAAAACGCAATATTCTGCATCAGGGCGATGCAAACCCGTCAATTCCGATAGACATTTAGGCGCAGCCGTGGGATTCGTCGCTGAACGGACGTCGGCGCGGCTACAATTAGCCTTCCGGATCGCCCGGAAAATGCTGTTGCATTAGGCCTTGCATCCACTATCGTGAGCCGTTCCAACCATGAATTTTGACCCGAAAATGACCAAGAACGAGCACGTCAAGCAGGCCAAAGACGGCCTTGACGTGTGGAACGACATTCACCGCTACGCCAAAGAGGGTTTCGCGGCCATCGACCCGGACGATTTCGCCCGCATGCGCTGGTTCGGCATCTACCAGCAAAAGCCCAACGAAGGCCACTTCATGTGGCGCATCCGCATCAGCGGCGGCCGGCTCAAGCCGTGGCAATTGCGGGAAATCGCCAAGGTCAGCAAAGACTACGGGCAAGGCTTCTCCGACGTGACCACCCGCCAGTGCATTCAGCTTCACTGGATGACGATCGAAAACTTC
>JAQGHK010000334.1 GCA_028288875.1 Phycisphaerales bacterium
AATCCATCCACGGCGCGCGCGGTTGCAGTTGCGACGACAACGACTTTCCGACCTTCTGAGGCTTTCCCCCCACCTCCTGCCCCTGCCGATAGCACGAGCAAGATCAGGTCCGGTGCCACGTAGCCAACCATCCGCCCCGCCGCAATCTCATGAATTTTCTGCTGTGAGCCAAGATCATTAAGCTCCAACGAGTATTCTCGCACGGCTGACCGTTTGCAGCTTTCCCAAGCGGACCAGTAAACGCGCGACGCAACAGATCCAAGTTTGGATGCCAGAATTGTCGGAGACAGGAGGAGCTTTAGGTTTTCCTTCGAAAGGATCTGCGCCACTGCACCCGCGAAGGACTTCACCGAGTCAACGGGATGTCGAATGAGCTGCCAGAGCCCCGTCAAGCTGTCTCTTCCCCAATCAATCGCACCATCTTTAACGCCGCGGGCATAGTTGAGGAGCGACTGCCGACCGTAGCCGAAAAAATCGTTGGCGAAGGCGAACTCCGCGCTAGAATTCAAACGCTCCATCGCCATACCGCCAGGATCGACTTGTTCGACTGCACGGTAAAATCGCCATGCGTTCTCCTTGTCTCCCCTCTTTGCACTTACCATTGCAATCTCTTCGCAGAGTTGAATGTCGGCGGCAGACTCCTCTGCCGCGATCTCCCCGAAAGCTCTAACAGCCTCACGCACATGACCAGCTTGAGCGTTCGCAGAAGCAATCAACCGCCAGTCGTCCCCTTCGGGTTTTCCGATGCTCGCAAGGTGCAGACACGCACCAACGGGGTCACCGAGTTGCAGCGAACACAACGCTACGGCATGCACCGCGTCGGTCGGCGATATGCCTTCCTTGGCCGCAAGAGCGATGTACGCTGCCCGCGCGGAAGCGAAGTCTTTACGCAGGAAAAGACTATTGGCAGCGTCGAGCTCATCTACCTTCGCAGGGACGTTGGAAACCAACACCGGATCGTTACGCCTCCTTCGGGAAATGAACAGCGTTGTGAGCCCAAGGCTGGTGAAATAGTCCGTCGTGACACGGCCCCGGCTCCCCGTGGCCGCTGCAAGGACTGCACCCGGATCGGTCGCTAGATCCTTGGTAGTTCTGGACGATCATCACGCACCTGATCAAATGTAACGCCGGTTACAACCTCAAAAGGCGCGGTGATTCGATTCTTCCATTGGTCTTCGAGGACAAGCGTCCCTTTTGAGACCATGCGCTTCCAACGTAGCTTGAGCGTAGTTGCTGTGTATGCGGGAATCACGACGCGGATTGTCTCCGCTTGAGTGTTCTCTTCACGCTTCGTGTGCGTAAAACGCTGTCGCAGCGTCTCCTCGACGGTGCGTGACGCCTTCGATCCGGCTCCACGGACACGGACCGACATTAAGGTGCCGCTGAAGGCCGACTGCTCCTCACTCGCTGTCGTCTTTTGTATGCGTTCCTGCTCGAACGTCACGCTCGAAGACCATTTGCGCTTGAAGGCGAAGGTCCGTTCGATCGATGTTGTGCTTCCAGTATTGTCTATACGCCGGTCTTCGTCAGAGAAGAAAATCTCGCTGGTCGCAACGTCTTTCGTCTCTACGATTTTCCAGTTGCTGCCGTGCCAAAAACATTCCCACTGTCCGAGGTTGCCGCGCTCGTTGTAACGCCTGGCGAGAATATCTGCGTCATGCCAAGCAAACCACAATGTAAGAGGCGCGAATGCAAACATAACCGCCGCTTTGCTGCGTTGCCCGACGTACAGATGCCCAGCCCCGGGTATGATAGAAAGCGATTTGGCGATGATTGCTTTCTTTTTCACCACTAAATTCGCGGTTGATGTGCTTCCGCTTACATCTAAGATCTCCGAACCGCCTAGGGATGTGGTTGCTAGCTTTCCGTCCATACTGGAAAGCATTTGATGCCCACGACCGGAAGTGTCAGGCTGTGCAAGTCGCTTCATTCGACGCGCACGTATCAGCCGTCGAATCACTTTGACGATGACAATAACCGCGAGCACAATCCAAAATACTCTCGACGAAACAACGCCGACGGCCAGCTTGTACACAAGCAACAACCAACCGACAATCAGCTGGTAAATCCAAACAAGAAACGCCTTCGCCGGGCGAACGATGACTGTGTCGATCGCGCTCTTGAAAGCACCAGTTAAGTCGAACATTCCGCCCTTTCAATAGCCACTCCTACTTTTAGCAGAAGCCGGGCATATCTGCACGACTGCGATGACTTGCGACACAGTCGGAAAGTTCTGAAGGGTGGCGGCAGCGTTGACCACTGCCAACATCTGTGAAGCCCATAGCGGCCGACCAAGGCGGCTTCGAAACACGGTGGTATTCTGATCGTCCCCACCTGAGCGGAGGGACCGGCCTGATCGTGATGCGGTAACCCTGACGAACGCTATCAACGCTAACAAGCGTAGGAAGATGGCGGGGATCATCCGCCGTTGCGTAAGGTTATCACCCTGACGCCGGAGCCGGGGATCATTGTCGGCGAGTGCCTGGCCGAATCCCTCATAACCCAATCGGCCGTTCGCTGGACGAGCGGATGCGGTCCGCGCTCGGTTACGGGGACCAGAGCGTTTCCCCGCCGCCACCTACTCTGCTTGCTCTTCCTCGGCCAAGATCTGTTTCAGGTCAAACGCGGTCTTGTTGAGCGACCCGATGTGCCCGTAGTCGATCTTCCCCGTCACCCGCTCGTCATCATATTTCTTGAGCCATGCGGCAAGCCGCTGACCCAGCGACTTGGTCTGTTCGATCAGTTCTGCACGGGCGTTGTCGTAGTCACGTTCCATCTGCGTTCTCTTGCTCCGCACTCGCCTTACACTAGCCCGCAAGCCGAGTGGTTCAAGGCCACAGTCACTTGGACGTGCTTTTCAGTTTGTCGAAGCTGGACTGTTGGCTGCACGAGTTTAAACTTCGTGCGAAGCGGATGTCACCGCTGGTGCCGGGGGATAAGTTAATGACTGCCGAGCCAGCCTACCTGTTCGTTCGAGTGAACGGGAACACCGCGCATAACGACTCGACAAAGTCCAAGTGCTACGTGCCGAACGAGCCGCCAAAGCACCCTGCCACCGCCTTCGACTACCGCGACTACTGCTTAACTAACAGCGTGGTGCGAATCGGCTGGCCAGCTACGGGTGATCTGCGCGTCCTGCCATCCGTGCCCGCCACTACGTCCTGCTACCGGCTCGACGACCACATCTGCCAGTACATGGAGAATTTCCGCGCCGCTGGACTCGGCGACGTTGTACTCATGCCGGACAAGAGCCGACCTGGCGTGTTGTACATCGGCGACGTGAAAACTGCGTACGCCTATTCCTTCGCGCCGCCTGTCCACCCGTACGAATGTGCTCACCGCTTGGGCGTTGAATGGGATCGGCGGTGCGACCGTTCATTTATGGAGTACGATGCAACTACGCTCGGCATCGGCATCCATGGTGGATTTTGGACCCGTGCCCTGTACAAGTTCGACCCTGCAATCAAAGCCGATGTTATTCGCCATATCATTCGGGCGCGCCAGCAACGCAGGACAACTTCATGAAGCCTGCCGATCACGTCAACGCTGTGCTCGACCGCGTTCTCGAACGTCGCCCTTGGCTGGCCGAAGGCGTCATCGTCCCAGGTGGTGGCCGATATGCCCGCGTTCGCACTTACCGTGGCAGCGTGAGCCTACAGA
>JAQGHK010000339.1 GCA_028288875.1 Phycisphaerales bacterium
AGAATCCGTTCCGTGGGCTCCAATGGTTAGACAATTCGGGCACCCCCAACCCCGTGCCTTGGCTGGCCGCGTATGCCAAGTATCTGGCCATCCCAATGCGTAAGGACACCGTCGATCACCTCAGAGAAGATTTAGACATATCTGACCGCATGAAGGTGTTTACGTGCCCGTCGCAGCGCAAGATCCTGAAAGGCGTCATGATCAGTGTAGAGTTGGCAGGAAACACCGGGAGCAAAAACACCACGTTGTCCGACGTCACGGGTTTCAGCAGTTACGGCTTTAACGAGCAGATCATGGGCATCGACGCCAGCGCTCAATGCAAGGTGGGCCACCCCTGGCCAACTCCGCGGCGTCGTCTGTTCGGCCGGATCCAGAGCCTCAACAACCCGACGCACGTCATGCTCTTCGGCGATGCGATCCCCCGCTCGAATGACAACATTCCCGGCTTTTTCGCGTTCTGGGACAACGCCACCGAGCACGACCCGGAGGTCGGCCCTTCTCAGCAGGACCCGCTCAACTGGGGCACCCTGGCCGAAACGCTCATGGAAGTGCCGCTCATCCCTTTACACCTGCGTGCGAAAAACTTCGATTACGAACGTCATGCCAATCGCACAATGAACATCGTCTTCCTCGACGGCCATTGCGAGGGCGTCGCCATCACTGAATTGGCCTTGCGTGAAGTCATTGTTGACCCCGTCTATATCAAGTAGCACCGCTGTCTCCCTCGGCTGCGGCTTCATCCCCGTCGCCCCGCCCGTCCAATGATCCGTCTAGGGACACACACGCAGGTGCCCTCGTCGGGCGCGGGGACGATCGTCCATGCGGGCGGGTAGACAGTCGGGTATCTCATCGCGGCTCGACCCGCATCTGACTGCCGAAAATCAGGTTCCGATTGCGATAACTCTGCCGCCTAATCCCACTTTCCAAACCATCAGCGTGAGCCAATGAATGGCGACCGCCGGCCAGACCGATCCCGTTTGCCGGTAAGCCAGTGTGCAGATAAGCCCCATCACCGCGGCCAGTAGAAGAAACGCAGGATCAAAAAAGATCGATCGCGCGGACACCTTCAGCAATCGTCCATTTAACGGATGCCAGAGGACAAACAACGCGAGCGCCACGCCGGCATAGCCCCACCATGCCGCGTTCGACGGTACTTCCGATGGAAGCGGCAGCAGCAAAACCCGGAAGCACAATTCCTCGGCCAGACAGGGAACCGCAACGGCGATCGCCGCAAACGATGCCAACTTCCTAGCTGATGAATCAGACCATTCCCACCGAAAAAAACGCGTAACGCTACCGACCAACAGTGCGATCACCAGCCAGATAAGCAAAAGGAGAAGTGCGTCACGCCAGCCCCGGCCGTCAGGCCAGGTTTTCAACGCAACACTCAATCGCATCCAGTAGATGTCCATGCGACTAAGTCTGTTTTATTTGTGTAGAGTCAGACGATGGCAATCAGAACGCTCAATCGAGGCCATTGATAAAAGCGTCGAATTCGTCGTCTTTGATCCCGATGATGTGCTTTGCTTCCGGGTACGCCCCGCGGCTGACGTCGGACTGCAGGGCCTTGAACGCCTCCACCCGTAGCCGTTGCACGCGGGCTTCTTCTTCGCCGAGGTTGCCGTAGACCTTGGCGTGACGCGGGATGTGGCCTTTGTTGGTGCCGAGGACGTCGGTGGCGAAGAGGTATTGAATCGTGCCGATGCCGCTGCCCATGGACATCAGGATGAGCTTGTCGAGCCGGCGGTTGATCTCGGCGGCCACTTTTGCGGGGACGATTTCGATCTCTACGCCGATCGCGCCGGCGTCCTGATACGCCTTGGCGTGCTCGAACACTTTGCGGGCCTCGCCGGCGGTTTTGCCGATCGCGCGCGTGGGGCCGGTCCAGGTGGATCGGTACGGGATATAGCCAATGTGGCCAATCACCGGGATGGACTCGCGGGCCATGCTTTCGACCAGCTTTGGGCTGAGTGCGGAGTACACGGCGTCGGCCCCGAGATTCATCAGTTCAAACGCCGCGCCGATAGCGGTTCCAGCGTCGTTCACGGACGGCAGATTTACGTTGTGGGCGGCGATGATAAACACGTCTGGAATCGACGGCCGAAGGATCGGCAGGTCTTCCTTCATGCACATGATGATCTCCACGCCGGCCTCTGCACAGGCGATCGCTTCCTGCAGATTGCTGGTGCGAATCTCGGTAAAGGTGCGGCCACTCTTCTTGGCTTCAAAGAGATCGTGAATCGTCAGTTTGGGCATGGGTTCTCTTTGTATCTCAAGGAACATTCGGACTCGCTTGAACCCGCTGGGTGCCACAGGTCGCGGTAATCCGAGACCTGTGCTCTTCACAGCACAGGTCTGCAAGTACGCCGACCCGTGGCACCCATTCGGTTACTTCTTCGCCAGTTCAGCGTACAGCGCCGCGGCCGTGCGGGCACCGGCCGCCAAACAATCCAGGTCGAACTTCTCATTCGGCGAATGCACGGCGTCGTCCGGTAGGCCGAAGCCGACGAATATTGAATCGATGCCGAGTTCGGATTTGATCGTCGCGGCGATCGGGATGCTGCCGCCGCTGCCGATCAGGGTGGCGGGTTTTCCGAAGCCGGTTTGGATCGCCTTTCGGGCGGCGGCGACGCCCCAGTGATCTTGCGGGACGAGGTAGGCGGGTGCGACGCCGTGGTCTGCAAACGTCAGTGTCACACCGGGCGGGCAGCGCTCCTGCATGGCCTTCTGGAAGGAGTCGCGAATCTTCTCCGGGTTTTGATCGGCCACGAGGCGGAAGCTGATCTTCGCGCTCGCCTCGGCCCCGATCACCGTTTTTGCGCCGATGCCCTGGTAGCCATTGGCCAGGCCGTTGACGTCGCACGTCGGGCGGGCCCAGGTACGTTCGAGGATGCTGTAGCCCGCCTCGCCGCCGGCGGCCGTGGGGATGTCGATTTCCAGATTGAACGCCTGCTCGCTGAACGGCAGTTTCTGCCAGGCGAGCTTTTCCACTTCACTGGGCTCGACGACATCGTCATAGAAGCCGGGCAGATTCACACGGCCTTTGTCGTCGTGCAGGCTGGCGATCAGCTTGGCGAGGGCGTTGGCGGGGTTCGTCACCGCCCCGCCGTAGATGCCGCTGTGTAGGTCGCGATTGGGGCCTTTGACGGTGATCTCCTGATAGACGAGCCCGCGCAGGCCGGTGGTGATGGCGGGATAGCCGCGGGCGAACTGGTTGGTATCGGAGATGACGCAGACATCGGCGGCAAGCGCCTCGCGGTGGCGCGTGATGAAGCCGCCGAGGTTGGCCGATCCGATTTCTTCTTCGCCTTCAATCAGCACGGTGACATTCACCGGCACGCCGCCGTGCGCCTGCCAGGCGGTGATGGCTTCGATATGGCAAAGGACCTGGCCTTTGTCATCGACGGCACCGCGGCCGAAGAGCGCATCGGTGCCGGCGGTCGTCTTGCCGATCGTCGGCTCGAACGGCGGCGTGAGCCACCCTTCCAGCGGCTCGGGCGGCTGCACGTCGTAATGACCATACACCAGCACCGTCGGCCGGCCGGCGATGTGCTTGTTCTTGGCGACCACGCACGGGTGCCCGCCGGTTTCCAGGACCGAGACTTCCAGCATCGCAAACCGAAGCTGGTCGGCCACCCAATGGGCGCAGCGCCTCACGTCCTGCGCGTGTTCCGGCTGCGTGCTGACGCTGGGAATCGCGACGAATTCCTTCAGCAGCGTGACAGACTGGTGCTGCCGCTGGTCAATCGTTTTTAATACGTCTTCAAGTCCGGCTGAGTGCATTCGCCGATCTTACCGCCAGCGGCGATCAATTCGCAGCGGGCCGGCCGTGGGTTGGGTCGAACTGGTAAATGCGGACCACGCCGCGGCCGTCACGCGCCTGCAGTTTCAGCGGGCCGCTGTCGGGGCAAGTGATCGTTTCCGCACGCACGAACGGCGGCAGGACGAACGCGCGCCCATCGGCGATAATCTGCACTTCGCTTGCCAGCCGGCTATTCACCAGCGCCGCCCAGCGACGACCGTTCGCGGAGAATTCTAATGCGATCACTTCCGCGCTCGCCGGTAGCTTTGCCACTTCCTTGCCGTCATCGATCAGCGATTCGGCGAACCCGCCCATCGGCAGCTTCTGCGTCGAATCGATCCGTCCCCACACCATGTGCTTCCAGTCGGGGCTGATCCAGTAGCGGCCGCTGGCGTTGTCGAGAATTTGGTCATCTTTCACGAGCGACGGAAAGCCGACGTACCACATCTGGTTCATGCCGCGCGGCGACGGATCATCGCCAAGGAACGGCCCTTCTTCTTTGCCGTTGAACGCCTTGAAGATCACGTGCTGACCATCGGGCGACACCTTCAGCGAATAGCCGGGGATGAAGTTGAACGCGGTTCCCGGCTTGCCATTGCGATAGACGGCGTAGTCCCGCTTGTGCGGCGTGCCGGCGGCGTAGAACAGCGTTTTTGAATCGGCGGAGAACAGCACGGTGCCCTTCATCACGTCGCCGAAGATCGGG
>JAQGHK010000377.1 GCA_028288875.1 Phycisphaerales bacterium
GTCGGGCGTCGTGCGGGCGGCCGCATCCGGTGCGCTCGGTACCGGACTGGTGACGATCGGCACTGGCGGCGGCAACACCACCGGCCGGCTCGAACTCACCGGCAGCACGACGCTGTTCAACGGCTTCACGGTCCCAACGCGAAACGGCACCACCGCCACCATCCAAAGTCTGGCCGGCAGCAATACGCTGACGAACACTGTGGCCATCACTTCGGGTGGAACGTACGGAATCATTCAGTCTGATGCCGGCCTACTTACGCTGACGGGCGCGTTCGGCGCCAGTGGCGTGGCCATCAATTCTGCGAATGGCACAAGAACGGCAACTTTGCAGGGCGCGGGGAACGGGGTGGTTTCCGGCGTCATCGCCAACGGTGTGGGCATCCTCAACGTCGCCAAGGGCGGTGCCGGCACTTGGACGGTCAACAACCCCGCCAACACTTACACCGGTACGACCACCTTAATCGGTGGCACGCTGAGCACAACCACGCTGGCGAACGGCGGAGCCGCCAGCGGCATCGGCGCGGCCACCAACGCGGCAACCACATTGGTTCTGGCCGGCGGCGGCCTGCAGTACACCGGCGGCATCGCGAGTACTGATCACCTGTTCACGGTCGGCGCTGCGGGCGGAACATTAGATGCCAGCGGCTCGGCGGCAGTGACCTTTGCAAACACTGGCGCACATACGACGGTCGACCCCGCGACCAATGGAACGTATTCCAGCGGCAGCAACACGATCACTGTGACGGCCGGCTCGATCGTTGGGCTCGTGGCGGGCCAGACCATCACCGGAACGGGCATTCCGGCCGGCGCCACGATTACCGGCGTCAATTACAATGCGACCACCTTCACGATCAGCGTCAACGCAACCGCGGCCGGCAATGGTGCGGCACTCGCGGTGGGTGCAACGCCAACGCGAACCCTAACGCTCACCGGTACCAACACGGGGAACAACGCGGTCAACGGCATCCTGGCGAACTCCGCGACGGGGAAAGTATTGGCGGTTGCCAAAAGCGGCGCCGGTACCTGGGTGCTCGGCGGGGCCAACACTTACACCGGAGCGACCACCATCACCGGCGGCGTGCTGAAGGCTTCCGTGCTGTCGGGGGCAGCAAATAATCTTTTAACAAATGCCGGCGGCGCCAATCTTGGCGATGCCGGCGGCAAGCTGATTCTGGATTACACCGCTGGCGGGACCAGCCCGATCGCGAGTGTGAAGACGCTTCTAACCAACGAATACGCGGCCGGCGGCAACGCATCGACCGGCTTCCTCGTTGGTCAATTGCGTTCGACCACGCTCAGCGGCGGTCGCACGATCGGTTACGGCGATAACGACGCCGGCCTGGTCACCCTCCGCGTCACCCTGCCCGGCGATGCCGACCTCGATGGCGATGTCGACTTCAATGACTTCCTGGCCATGCAGAACAGCTTCACCGCCACGAATACCCGCTTCGATCAAGGCAACTTCAACTACGACGGCGTCACCGATTTCAACGATTTCCTGATGCTGCAGAACAGCTTCGGCCAAAGCGTCGGCTTCCGTGCGGCACCGCCAGCAGTGACCGCCCAGCAGGTCGCCGCCATGGCGGCATTCGCCCAAAGTCTCGGCGTTCCCGAACCGACGGGCATGGCGCTTCTGGGCCTCGGCGCGACATCAATCCTTCGGAGACGCCGCCGAGATTGATCCGGCCACCGTCACCGCGCATTGATAACGGCGATCTCGGAAAGACCGATGTTCTGCGTCCGCTCGCCAACTTTGGTTGCCGTAAACTTCACCCACGAACACGTCTTGGCCGGGAAAGCGATTTCGCCGGGCAGGCCGCCGTCATTGGGCAGCGGACCGACGTCGATGGTCGTGCCATCGCTGAACGTTAGTTTGCCTGCAAGAACGTGGTCATTGTCGTTCGGCCGGTCGTAGAGAAGGACCTGAGTCATGCGTGTGGGCTCAGGCCATTCAAGCTTCAGCCACGCGTTGGCGTGCTCGCCCCTGGTGACCCATTCCTTGGCTTGGTTGCCGGGATAGCCATCGATCGAACCGTCGATGGCGGCGGCCGCGGTGCCCGTAGATGCGCTGGCCACCGCGCTCGTGGCCAAGTCTGCCTCGATTGACAATGGGGACGACAATTCGAGCGGAAGCGATACCGCGCTGTCCGGAATGCCGGTCAGTTCAGCCCGGCGGCGGATCGGCAATACGTTGGCCGCGGGCTTGCCGGCACGAACGATCGGTCCGCCCGGCGTAATCGTGATCTGAGTGGGCGAAGGATCGGTAAGGGTCAACTTCTCTGCATTTGCATGATGGTTGTGAAAGTAGATCAACGCGACGTCATTCCCAAACCCATAAGGATGCTGGTTGACCGGCAGAACGGCGACGCCTTGGACGGCGGCGATCATTTGGGCGATCTCCTCCGACGGCTTCGGATTAGCCGCCTTCCACTGGGCCAGCGATTGGCCAAGCAACTGCCGCAAGCGGGCATCGATGGCAGCGGCCGTCACTTTCTCGGGCGACGTTTCACGGACTTTCACAGTCACCGTGCGCGCGGTATTGATTGGGGCGGGCGGCAATTCAATGCGCGTGATGCCCGTTGCCGCGTCGTACGTGCATGTGCCAATGTCGGCCGTCGCGCCCGGCTCGGTGCAAGGGAGTTCGATGATCAGCCCGCGTTCGATCGGCTGGCCGGCAAAGGTGCCGACGGTAGCGTCGACCGCGACGCGAACAGAGTCGCCCGTTTGGACATAACTGAGTTTCGTTGTCGCGGACATTCCGTTTCGGTAGTCGATCGTCTTGCCATCATCTTCGTAGAGTCGGGCAAGTCTGGTCACGCCGTCACGGCCGGGATAGCAACGGACTACGAGCGTTTGCAGCGTCGCCGTCGCGGGACGAGGCGTGTACGGCTGCATCGGAAGCGGCACGCCGCCGCGAACGTACAGCGGGAACTGATCGACGGGCGCGGTCGCCACGGCGGACTGGCCGCTGGCGAACTTCTCGCCGGTAAAATAGTCGAACCAGTCGGTCGCTGAACCGTCTCGATTCGGCGGGAACCAGACCGCCTGCGCCGCCACGCGGCCGGGGCCGACGCCGGGCGTGGCGATCGGGGCTACCAGCAGGTCATCGCCGAAGCGGTATTCCTGCGCGTTGTGATACGCCGCTTCAATGGCCGGGTGATCCAGATACAGCGGCCGGGTAAATGGCACGGAGTCGGCCGTGGCCTGCTGCATGGCGGTGTACAGATAAGGCATCAGCAGCGACCGCAGCCGGAAGCTAACGCGCATCGAATCCTCGGCCCACTTCGGATAATTCCATGGCCGACGGTCCGTGGTCTTGTCCATGGTCGAATGCGATCGCAGCGCCGCCGACATCGCCCCGAACTGGCACCAGCGGGCGTACGACTCTTCGTTGCGCCCGCCCATGTGGCCGCCGATATCGTGCGACCAGAAGAAGCACCCGACATTGCCCGCCGTGCTGGTGAACGGCACTTCGGCCGCCAGCATCGGCCAGCCAGTATCGGCATCGCCACTGAAGTGAATCGGGTAGCGATGATCGCCCCACCCGGCCCAGCGGCTGAAGGACACGCCGCGTTGACCGTTAGCGGCCGAGTGGTTGTAGTTGTACCAGTTCAGCACGCGCAGATTGTCCCAATCGCCGTTCGATCGTGTCTTGGGATACTGCTGCCAGTCCAGCCACCAGAAGTCGACCCCCTGGTTCTCCAGCGGCGTGTGCGTGTGGGCGTAAAACGTATCAAGGTAATGCTTGTCGCCGGCATCGAACGGGATCGTTGTATTCGTCGATGCGTCCTGGCCCATCGCCGTCATGAAATCGCCGTAGGCTGCCTCATGCGGCTGAATGCCGGCGGCGGGATGTTCATTGAGCGTGACATGGAGGCCACGATCGTGCATCCATTTCAGCAGACCGACCGGGTCGGGGATCAACTTTTCGTCCCATGTGTAGCCCGTCCAAGTATCGACCTTTCCCTTTAGGGACGCGGGCACGGCATTCAGGTGCCAGCCCATGTCCATCACCATCGTGTCCAGCGGAAAGCCATGCTGTTCGTATTCTTCGACGATCTGCTTGAACGCGTCGGCCGTGAACGGCCAGTACCGGCTGTACCAGAGGCCGAGCGTGTACTTCCGCGGCATGGGAATCGGCCCGCCGATGGTCGTCAGGCTTTTTAGAGCGGCGCGATAATCCTGGCCGTAGCCGAAGAGATACCAATCCTGATTGCCATCGGCCGGCCGGCTTTGGATCCAGTCGCTGGTCATCAATCCCGATTTGGAGTCGTCCAGCAGATACCAGCCGTCGCGGGAGATGACCCCTTCGCCGAGGTCGACCGCGTGCTTGATCTGATCGAGCGTGCGTATGGTTCCGCCCAGATTGCCAGTGTTGGACACACCCGGTTGCCACGTGACGGTTTGATCACCGCGCCGGATGACCGCGCTCATGTTGGCCGGTGAAAACGGCTGGCCGTTGTCGGTGTAGACCAGACGGATCGCGCCTGTATCGATCGTTAGTTTGCCGACGTCCTGCCGAATCTCAGCCCCACTGAATCGAGCGGTGCGATCCACAGCGAACCACGAGGGTGCGTCGACGAACCGATCCGCGGGCGAATACTCCATCCGAATCAAATGCGGCGTCACCACTGTAAATCGGGCGTGGCCGAGCGTCGCTTGGCCGACCTCTGCCGCGCCGACGCTGTTAACGGTGCCCAAGAGCCCCAAGCCAAAATAACCCAACACGATCACCCAACGGCCGGCGGATACGATTCGCATTCCGCTAACTCTACCGCCTCATCAAGCCGCCTGAAACACCACAGCCCGCGTCGCATGCGTGCGACGCGGGCTGCGAGGACGTCCATGAACAAGCGGGCGACTTATGTCACCTTGATCGAAATGATCTGGTACGGCGTGTAATCGAAAACGACCTGGCCGTTGTCGATCTTCAGGGCCTCGCCTTCTTCTTCAAGGATGTTGCACAGCACCGCGTGCGAGGCGGGCTTGGCCAGCTTCATCCGTGCCGTGCCGCGAGCGCCGTGGGCTTCATAGGCGCGATAGACCGTGGCCGCGCCTTCTTCGGCCGGCTTGATCGTGTCGAGGACGACATTCGCATCTTCGATGGCGGCAAAGCTTTCCGTTGAGGCATAGCCGCCGTGGCGCAGCGGATAGTTGAAGCGATACGCTTCACCGGTCACGCCTGCTTCGCGCCATCCACCCGCGTGCGGCATCAGGGCATACGCGAACGTGTGCTGCCCGCGGTCGCATTCCGGGTCGGGGCTCATCGGGCCGCGTAATAGCGATAGCCGCATCACATTGCCGAACGTGCTGCCGCCGTATTTGCTCTCGCTCAGCACCGCACAGCCGAAGCCGTATTCCGAGAGATCGAACCACTTGTGGTACGGCACTTCGTATTTGGCCAGATCGAACGAGTTGTTGTAGTGCGTCGGCCGTTCGACAACACCGAACTGCATTTCGTACGTCGCGTTCAGGGCCCGGGCGTTGACGGCATGGGCGACTTTCAGCATCTGCTCGCGCTCCTGCCAATCGACATCGCAATGGAATTCAATCCGCGGCGAGGCCGCATCCAATCGGATCACCAAGGTCATTTTTGATTTGCCGAACGCGTAGATGAATTCAAGCTCTGCCCGCAGCGCGCCCTTCAGTTTCACTTTCGCTTCGGTCGCGCCGGGCAGGACACGGCGCGTTTCAATATGGAATGGGTCCACATCCCACGCATCGTGAACGGTCGGCTTGTCATCGTACATCTCGAACACATTGGCTTCACCGTCCAGCGACTCGCGGCCGCTGGCGCGATGGATCAGGCTGGTGACGACGCCGTTCTTTGCGATGGTGACAATCAGGTGCTTGTTGGTCAGCACATAGGCGCCACCAGGTGTCTCGATCGTCACGGCATCGTCCGCCTTAACAGACGTTGCCGCCGCGTAAGGCTTGGCCTGAATCATCGCGAGGCTCGTACCGTCCTCGGCCACTTCCTTGCGGTCAAAGCCGGTCGTGTTCACTAGCTGCTTGCCACCCTTTGCGTTGACGGCCAGCAGCTTCTCACCCTTGGCGAACAACTCCTCAAACTGCTTGGCGCTATCAGAATAGACCTCACCGATTGAGCTACCAGGCAGGATGTCGTGGAACTGGTTGAGCAGCAGCGTCTTCCACAAGTCGTCGATCTCCGCTTTCGGATATTCGATCGTGGACCGGTTGGCCGTGCCGAGGAATTCTAGGTCGTGCAGCAGGATCTCGGCCTTGCGATTGTTCCGCTTGACCAAGCCCTGGCTGGTGTAGGTGCCACGGTGGAATTCAAAATAGAGCTCGCCGATCTGCAGCGGGCGATCGGTGATATTGGCTTCCAGCAGGGTGAAAAATTCGTCGCTCGTGCGCTGCTCGGTGCGGGGCACGCCCTGCAGGTCTTTCACCCGGCGAAGGGTTTCGAACATTGGCTTGGTCGGCCCACCGCCGCCATCGCCGAAGCCGTAGAGCATCATGCCGTGGTTGGATCGGTCGTGATCCTTAAATAGCTTGGCATTATCGCGCACCCACCGCATGTGCGTGTAATCGCGCTGGTTCATAAACGCGTTGTAGGTGTCGGCCGGCGGGAAATGGGCGAGCACTTCGCTGCCGTCGATGCCCTGCCACGTGAACGTGTGATGTTGCGGCCGATTGAATCGATTCCAGGACAGCTTCTGCGTGAGGAAGCGCGTCATACCGGCTAGCCGCATCAATTGCGGCAGCTGGCCGTTGTAGCCGAAGACATCGGGGTTCCAGAATTCGCGGCAGGTGACGCCGAATTCCTTCTGGAAATACCGCTGGCCGAACAGGAACTGCCGGCAGAGGGCTTCGCCGCTGGGGATATTGCAGTCGGGCTCAATCCACGTGCCGCCGACAATCACCCATTGGCCGGACTTCACGGCCTTCTTGATCCGCTCATACAAATGCGGATTCCGCTGCTTGATGACTTCGTACTGGTACGCCTGCGAACAGGCGAAGCGATACTCCGGATACTCCTCCATATACGCCACGGCGGTGCTGAACGATCGCTCGCACTTGCGATGCGTTTCAGCCAGCGGCCAGAGCCAGGCGGTATCGATGTGCGCGTGGCCGATTGCGCTGAGTTCGAACTGGCGCGTGCCGTTCTTATTCTTATAGAGCGCGGTCAGAATCTCGCGGGCAACTGGCCAGGTGGCCGCATCCTGAACATTCACGACGTTGCAGAAGCGATTGAGCTCGCTCAGCAGCAAGCCGGCGAGGCTCTTTTCGGAGACATCGCCGTCGCGTTCGAGTTCGGTGTAGAGATCGAACAGCGTCTTGGCATCAAAGTACAAATCCCACGCGGCCTGATCGAATATCGCGATCTCGCAGCGGCGCAGGTAATAAGGGCTGAGCAGCGCCGGACCGTGGGCCACGCCAGAGCTTTCACTGACGCCGAACTTATTATTGCAGGCCATTTCGATCTGCAACGACACGGCCTCGCCGCCCTTGGCCTTTCTAAACAGGATCGCGTCCGGCCGATCGCCGTGCGTCATGTTCAAGCCCTGCACGCTTTCGCCATCGCGCCAAAGTGTGGCCTCGGACTGCGTGTCCCACAGGAAATCGACGCGTTTGCCGGCCCACTCCTTCGGTACAGTCGTGCTGGCGCGGAACCAGAAGGTCGCCCAGACCGGACCGTATTGATCGCCGGCCTTGGCGGCTTTGAAATCGGGGAGCATCTGCGCTTCCGCATAGTTGATCCGCCCCATCGGCCCGGCCACCGTAAGCTGCTCCACCGGCTGTCGCTGCGGGTAGATGCGCGACTCCAATCGCTCAATGAGTTGGCGAATCCGCTGCTGCGTGTAGTCGGCGTGTCGAAGCACTGCTTACTCCCGTTCGATGATCATTCTTAGCGTCATCCGCCGTGCAGGCGGCTTTACTCGGCAAGCCGTAAGGTACATGCGTTCTGGCGGGCTGTCTTGTGCGTCGTGGCGAACCTCAATGGCGATTTCTAGCGTCACGCAAAATGACCCGGACCGCTAGCTTCGCAGTTGGACGAATTGGCGGTAACGTTTGCGGCTTATCCCCGACAGAGACCATTGAGAGAGAAACGAATGCAAATCAAACGAAGCTCCGTCATCGCCCTTCTCGCCGCCGCTGTTCTCGCTGGCGTGCAGTCGATTTCATTCGCCGCCTCGCCCGTGGATGACGTCAACGTCTTCATCGGCACCGGCGGGCACGGCCATACCTATCCCGGCGCGACCGTGCCCTTCGGCTTCGTCCAACTCAGCCCCGATACCCGCCGCGAAGGCTGGGACGGTTGTTCCGGCTATCACTACACCGACTCCACGATTCTCGGCTTCAGCCACACGCACCTGTCCGGCACCGGCTGCGGCGATCTCGGCGATATTCTGCTCCTCCCGCTCACCGGCGATCTGCAAAGTGCGGCCGGATACAAGCCGCTGGATTGCGAACGGTTCAAGTCTGAATTCTCGCACGATAAAGAAACGGCCTCGCCGGGCGTCTACAGCGTTCGTCTCGATCGCTACGGCATCCAGGCCGACCTCACCGCCACCGCCCACGCCGGGCTGCATCGCTACACGTTCCCGAAAGACCAAGCCGGACATGTGCTATTGGACCTGGTGCACGGCATCGGAAACCACGTCACCGCCGGCACGGTGACGGCCGATAGCGATCATCGCCTCAGCGGCTCACGCACCACGCGCGGCTGGAACGCGAATCGCACAACCTATTTCGTCATTGAAATGTCTCGGCCCTTTAAGCAGGTCGCGTACGAAGTTGATGACAAGGCCGCCACGCCCGACGGCAAGACGGCGAAGGGCAAAGCTGTGCGCGCGGTACTTGATTTTGATACCGCTGCCGATGGTGCTTCCCTGCTCATCCGCGTCGGCCTTTCCGGCACCAGCGTGGAGCAAGCCGCTAAGAATTTGGAAACGGAAATGCCCGTGGCCGACTTCGATGCCGTGCAATCGGCCGCCCGGCAGCTGTGGGAAAATCATCTTTCCCGCCTGACGATCCAATCGCCTGACCCTGTTCAGCGGCGGACCTTCTACTCGGCCCTCTATCACACGATGGTCGCGCCCACGCTCTATAACGACGCCGACGGCACCTACCGCGGCAACGACGGCCAAGTGCATTCCAACCCCGGTTTCGCGAACTACAGCACGCTGTCGCTCTGGGACACCTTCCGGGCCGAGCATCCGCTGCTGACGCTGGTGTCGCCGGAGCGGGTGGACGACTTCGTGAAGTCGACGCTGGTGTTTTATGAGCAATCGAAAGAGCACGCCCTGCCGATGTGGCCGCTGGCCGGCTTTGAGACGCATTGCATGATCGGCTACCACGCGGTGCCCGTCATTTATGACGCTTACGCGAAAGGCTTCCGCGATTTTGATGCGAATCTTGCCCTGCAGGCCATGCAGGACACGGCCCTTAAATCGCCGAACGCCCCGAAGGAGTATGACCAGCGCGGATACGTCACCGCCCGCCCGGGCAAACATGACCAGGCCGCGGCGCGCACGCTTGAATACTCGTACGATGATTGGTGCATTGCCCGCATGGCTGAGTCGCTCGGCAAGAGCGATGTGGCCGAGCATTTCGACCGCCGCGCGCTCAATTTTGGCAACATCTTTGATTCGGACATCGGCTTCTTCCGCGGCCGCACGCCCGACGGAAAATGGTTCGAGCCGCTGGACCCCAAAGCCATCAACTTCGAAAACTACACGGAAGCCAACGCCTGGCAGTATGCCTTCTTTGTGCCCCACGACGTGCCGACAATGATGAAGCTCTACGGCGGCCCCGAAGCGTTCGTCCGCAAGCTGGACGAATGCTTCGACCAGGAAAGCGACATGCCGAACGGGCTGGTCGATGTCAGCGGCCTGATGGGCATGTACTCGCAGGGAAATGAGCCCTGCCACCACGTGCCGTACCTGTACGCCCTCGCCGGCGCTCAGGACAAGACGGCCCGCCGGGTGCACCAGATCATGCGGATGCAATACGACGACACGCCGCAAGGCCTGAGCGGCAATGACGACTGCGGCCAGATGTCGGCCTGGTATGTCTGGAGCGCGATGGGCCTCTACCCGGTGAACCCGGCAGACGGCCGATACATCATCGGCAGCCCCGCCGTTCCGTCGGCGACGCTGAAGCTAGACTCCAAATATGCAAAGGGACAGACGTTCACCGTCAACGCCCACAACCTCTCGAACCAGAACATCTACATCAAATCCGCCAAGCTGAATGGCAAGGCGCTCGATCGACCATGGGTCACGCACGAGGAAGTCACGGGCGGCGGCACGCTGGATCTTGAGATGAGCATGCTGCCCACGCGCCTGTGGGCCAAACGGGCACATCCGCCGCAGGTGACCGTCGACACATCCAAGTTTCCGGACATGAAAGCTTTCGGCGAGAACGTGCAGAAGACCGCCGACGAGTGGTACCCGAAGCTGATCGCCCTGATGCGGCCCAACGATCCGTCGGTGACCAACGAAGTCAGAATCACCATGGAAGACAAGGACGGCGTCGCCTGGGCGCAGAATGATCGCATCACGATGACGCTCAAGTGGTTCCGGACTCATCCGGACGATTTGGGCGCTGCCGTGCATGAACTGACGCACATCGTTCAGGAATATCCGGACGGCGCTCCGGGCTGGTTTGTCGAAGGCTTCGCCGATTACACGCGATGGTTCATTTACGAGCCTAAAGACAAGCGCCCGCACCCTGATCCGAAGAAGGCGACGTACAAGGATTCGTACCGCACCTCGGCCGCGTTCCTGAACTGGATCGTCGAAAATTACGGCCAGGCGACATTGCTGAAGGTTGACGCCGATTGCCGTCGCGGCGCGTACAAGGAAGAGAATTGGGCCACCTACACGGGCAAGCCAATTAGTCAGCTTGGCAATGAGTGGAAGCAGTCGCTGCAGCCGGTTGCAAAGTGAGCGGTGGCGTTACGCCTTGAACGCTCAAGGCGTAACGCGATTGAGGGACAGCACCGGGCGAAGCACGCCGCACATGCCAAAGGCCTGATCGTCGCCGACGCGATTGCGTTCGACATCGGGCGGAACGGCGCCCGGCCGCGCAGGCAAAGCGTCGATCCGTCGCAACGTCTCGGTGGCCCAGGCCTGCGGCCCGCCGGTCACGGCGGCGCGGAAGACATCGGCCTTGTCGCCGACGGCCCGGCAGTGCGTATCGATGAATCGGCCGAGTTCGGCGAAGTACGCTGTGCGGTCTTCCGTCCAAAGCCGCATCAGGGTGGCGTAACCCGCAACGGCCGCATCGCGCCGCTGCAGCGCCCCTTCCAGGCCGAGCCGTGACGGGAGGCTTAGAAGCTCGGCAAACTGTGTGGGATCAGCATCCGCCTCCGGCCCGAAATAAATCCGCGCTTCTCCGCGCTCGGCCAAGCCCGCGTTGCCCATCATGCCGAGGATGACGAGATCGCCGTCGGAGATCAGCCGGTGCAGCACCAGCGGCGGGAAATGCAGGTAATCGCCGAGCACCAGCGGCAACTTGCGATAGCCATTTTCCAGATCATGAAATTCAACAGCTCCGCTACCACGGAGGACGTAGTACGCTTCATCCGTCACGGCATGCACATGCGGGCAACCGCTGAAGCTGCCGTCGGGCGCCTTGCGTTGGGCGTAGACGTGCACCTCCGTCAGGCCGATGCCGCCGATCAGGCCGAGCCGACGGGATTCGCCACTGGACGTCTCAGACATTCAGCTTGCTCCGCTGCACGGTGCGATGGCCGGTGATGCTGCGAACCATCATTTCGCACGCGGCCATCGTTTCCAGGTTCTTGAACACGCTCACGCCCGGCTCGATGTCGTCGACCACGTACGCGTAAAAATCGCGTAGCAAGTCCGATTCGCCGTGCGCTTCAACGTGCTTCACATCAACGATGTCTCGCAAGCCGAACTGCTCCAGCGGCCGCTGATTGAAGGTGAGCGTGTCGCCGGTGCGGATGAGCGCACCGCGCTCGCCATGTAGTTGGACGTCCAGCGTGCTGCGGGCGGCGTCATGCGTGTGGAGATATTGGCAGGTCGTGCCATTCTCAAACGCGATGTGCGCCATCGTGTTGTTGTCATGCTCGTACGGGGACCACGTTGCCTTCCAACTCTGGGCCGTCATTTCCTTCATCGGGCCGAACCAACTGAGCAGATTGTCAAAGTGATGGCAGCTCATGTCCCACACGCTGGCGAACGGGTAATTGAGCGTGCGCACTTCGGGGCGGACGCGGTTCTGGTTGTATTGAACCAAGTGCACCGGGCCGAGGTAGTACGGCGACGTCTGATCGTTCACAGCGTGCCAGGTTGTGCGCTCGACGCCGAAATATCGGTAGTTCTGCGCGACGGCGACCTTCCCCTGCTTCTGCCGCGTGGTGTTGGCCAGATCCTGGGCGCTGGCCCAATCCGGGGCCATGCCTTTTTCGATCAGAATCGGCAAGCCGGCGTCGAGGGCGAGCTTGGCCATCGGCACGTGCAGCATCGTCGGCACACAGGCGATCGCCACGTCGGCCCCGCCGTCGCGCATTGCGGTTTTGACGTCCTTGAACACTGCCGACGTCGGCAGGCCCGTTTTCTCGCGAGCGCTTTCAAGCGCCGCATCGCTGACATCACAGAGAGCGTGAGAGGCAAAGCCCGTCGACGCGTTGCACTTTTCCAATGGCCACACGCCGCGATTGGCGACGCCGATGTGAAGCACCTTCAGCAATTTCTTTTCCGTGGCGGGAAGCGTGGCGGCGGTCATGCGATCTCCGGTGTCGTGGCGCGGAACACGTCAGCCAGCGGCTTGAACTCGTCGGCCGTCCAGTGGCCGTCCTTCAGCAGCACGCGGTAATTGAACGTGAGCGTCATCCCCTTCGCCACCTGCATCGGCTCGGCGAACAGGAACGCGGCATTGATGAAGTTCACTTCCGGCCCGGTCTTGGCGTACCAGGCGCTCGGGCTGCGCGGGTTGGCCGGGTGGTCAATAAAGGCGAAAGCCGCTTTAACGTTCGGGCCGTTGTCCATGAGGCCGTTCATCAGCACCCAGTCGGCGGTCTGGCCGCTCATGCCTTGGGCCTGTTCACCATTGGGCAGCAGGATCTGGGCTTTGTGAAACTCGCGCGTGGTGCGAAGGATGAGACCGCCGTAGCCGCCCCACGTGGTGTACGGCGTGCGATCCAGCGTCAGGTCGGCCATCGCGTGCAGTTTGCAGGACCAATCCACCGCGGCCGTATCGGCGGCGATCTGATGCTGCGTGATGGAGCGCGTTTCTTTGAAGACCACGCCGGTGGCCGCGCTGGTCCAGTCGATCTGCGCCTTTACCCGAGCGGAAGTATCGCTGAGTAATTCGACGACCGGCTCGCTCGTGTGAACCTGCACGCCATACGGCTCGTGCTCTTCCCAGAAGTTCGTGCCGTTAATGAATTTGACCGTGAACCACAGGCCGCGGTGCCAGACGTGGTCGCTCATCTCAAACCCGCTGATCCGATGGCCGGCCGGCGTAGTGAGGGGGTGCAGACATGCCTTTGGCAGGCCGCCATGGCGATACGTCATCTGACCGGCCGCGCCGGAGACCGTGGCCTGATTTCCGAATTGCTGCGTAACGGTAAGCGGGCTCTGGGCCATGATAGAAAGGTACTCCACGCGATTGGAAAACAACAACGCCCAGCCCAAAGGTCAAGCGGTGGTAATTGCAGCAGCCGGCTGGGTCAGCTTGAGCGCGTGCTTTTCTTCCAGAAACAGAGCGGCCGTAATGATGCGCGGGTAGTAACGACTGCCCTTCGCTTCGCCGTTGATGAATTGATCGGAACAAGCCCAGTAGCCGCTGATCCCGTCCGTCTGCCACGCCGTGTGGGCCGCGTCGGCCGCGGTGAAGAGAGCGGCAATTTTTGGATCCTCGTCCAGCCGGAGCACTGTCCGGCAGACGTACTGGAAGATCGCGATCTTACTCATCCAGGAATTGTTGCTGGTGCTCGATAGCTTGATCCCGCCGTCGTCAAAAAGATTTTGACGTTTCGAATCGTTCAGCAAAGCCAGCGTATGACGCTTGACCGCATCAATGAACGGCCCATGTAGCGAGGCAACTAGACTATCCCGCGCCTCGCCGCCGACCGATCGCGCCGCCAAGCACTCCAGCCAATAGAATGGATACACCAGCGACTCGGCCACAGGCAAAATGCGCGAGTGAAAGCCGGGATTGTCCCGTTCCATCACCGCAGGCAGTACACCGGTTCGGCCGGCCGCTTTGATCAACGCGGCAGCAATCGCCTCGGCGCGATTAGCACCACCATCAATTGATCCTTCGCCGCCAGCCAACTGATCAAGCAACTTCAGGCCGATCCAGCATGCCCAGGTTTTGACCGCGATATAGGTGTTGCTGCGCGCCTGGCCGAGCGACTCATCGAGCGAGTCATAGGTCGTGATCTCCGCCCCGCCGTCGCACAGCGTGGAGTCGAATGCCATGATGCCGTTCGCATCACACCGCGCACGAAGACTCTCGGCACATGCGGCCAGCGTTTTACGATTCTTCGTCAGCCATTCGGCATCACCCGTCTTGGCAACGTAGCACGTGGCCGTCAGCACCCAGTTGGCCAGCTCTTCCATCGTCATGAACGAGAAACAGCCGGTCAGCTTGGCGAGTTCGTAACTGCTGCGGCCGCGCGGGGAGAAGTTGTTGTTCACGCCCTGATCGTGGACAAACGAAATCCCGCCCGGCCGCGGCGCGCCGCCGGGTGCCCGCACTTGATCGTGATAGGCGTAGTGGCGGGTGAACATGTCCAGTTCATTCTTCACTAGCCACGGATTGTGTTTCAGTTCCCAGAACGCCTGATCCACTGTGAGATCAAGCGTGTTCATCATGCAGTATTCGCCCTCATTGACGACCCAGTACGGCTCGCCGCCGACGTCCAGCATCTGCGTGCTGCCGTAATAGCTGCGGGTGGCGTGGGCGATCATGAACTGCTGGTCCAGCGATAAGCCGCTGCCGGATAGTTCGGCGTCGAGCGTCTCGCTGCGGGCCATCAGACGTGGCGCTTCTTCCAACGCCGACGTCAGTACATCTTCAAGACCAGTGTAGTAACGCGTGTAGTAGTAGCGCCCTTCCAAGCCCGTCGTGACAACGCCATCGAGATAAACGCCGATGGCGATCAGCAGCGATCGCTTCTCCCCCGGCGGCACTTCCACGACCAGCCCGGCCGTGTTGCCTAGGGCGTGGATCGGGTTGACGTCCGTCAGTCCTTCCGCGACCGACCAGCGTTGGAGCGCGCCAAGACCTGTGGTTTTTCCTTCGAGGCGCCCCAACACGCCCATCTTTCGACGCCATGCAAAGCCGAGCGATCCATCAGTGCTGTGCTCGCCGATCAACCGCGTGCCGGCCTCGCCGAAGTCGATGGCGAAGACCGCTGTCTTAGTTTGCTTGCCGTCGCGGTTATCCACGTCCAGCCGCGCGAGAACGGCCGGCAGAAGGGCCTGCCGCATCGCATCGTGCTCGGTCGGCTTGGGGACGGGGTCAAACGGGGTGTAGATCGTGAACGAAAAATCCGGCGTCACCCAGCGATCGGTCGCCCAACCGTATTCGCGTTTGATCTGATCCGCCGGATACGCGTCGTACGACCGGTCGGCCGCCGCTTGCGCTGCGGCTTTTTCCACGTCGTAATTCGCGGCGGCACTCGTGCCGGTAAAGCTTTTGAGGAACGGCAGGCACCGCAGCG
This sequence comes from Phycisphaerales bacterium, assembly GCA_028288875.1. Classification (GTDB taxonomy): domain Bacteria; phylum Planctomycetota; class Phycisphaerae; order Tepidisphaerales; family Tepidisphaeraceae; genus RYN-431. The sequence continues at coordinate 15,674 of JAQGHK010000377.1, forward strand.
TGCCGCTTTCGCGCCGGCCGCCCTGCTTCACGCCGACGAACAGGTTCTGCGCCGCCGGCTTACCGATCTCCACGCCAATGCCGCCGCCACTGCCGGCGTGGCCGCAGGTGAAGCTCATGAACGCGCCGACCGGCGAGTGCTGGGCGTTAAAGTTCGGGTTCTTTGGAAAGTTCGGGGTCGAAATAGGCACGGCGAATCCTAATTAGGGTAAACGTTTACCTTTTGTAGCATATCCCACGCGTTATTGCTTCACCGCACCGCTGGTCAGCCCGCTGATAAATTCACGCTGCAAAGCCAGGAACAAAACGGCCGGCGGCAGAACGGCTAGCAAAGTGCCTGCCAGAAACACGCCATATTGCCGGTCATACACGCCCATAAACTGATTCAGCACCACCGGAAGTGTCAGTTTCGCCTGCGTTTGCAGAAAGACATTCGGGGCCAGATAGCTGTTCCATGCCCCAAGGAAGGCAATCAGGCAAAACTCCCCGCTCATCGGCCGGACCAGGGGCATGGCTAATTGGTAATAGATCCGCCACTCGCTGCAACCGTCGATCCGCCCCGCTTCGATTAGTTCATCCGGCACCGCATTCATGGCCTGGCGGAACAGGAAAATCCCAAACGCCGTGACGGCCGTCGGGATCAGAATCGCCTTGTAGCTGTCCATCCAGCCAAGGTGGTAGATCACTGCAAAATTTGGCGCCAGCAGCGCCACGCCGGGCACGGCCATGCTCGCGAGCATGTACGTCAGTAGAAAACCCTTGCCGCGGAAGCGGAATTTCGCCAAGGCATAGCCGCCCATGGAACAGAGCAGCAGCGAGACGAATGTTGTTGTGCTGGCCAGAAACAGGCTGTTGGCGATGTATCTCCAGAACCCGACCGGGCCCTGCGTGGTTTCCTGCGGCGCGAACAGCGTGCGAAAGTTATCGAGATTGATCGTTTTACTGCTGATGGCCGACAGCGGCGGCAGGAACGCGTATTCGTTTAAGACGTCTTTGTCTTTGAACGCTGCGCACACCAGCCAAACGAACGGCAGCAGCATCACGACCGCAACGCACACCAGTGCCGTCCATCGCCCGAAGGCCCAGCCGATGCGCGGGCGAACAACCACGAGCGTGATGAAGATCGCCAGCAATCCCAGAAGCAGGTAGTGGAGCGCGTTCATGTGTGGCTCCCGAAGAGTTTCGATGCCCGAATCTGGACCAGGCTGACGACCAGAATCACCAGCGTCAGCACCCATCCGACGGCCGCACCGGTGCCCAGGTCGCCATTACGGAACGCGTATTGATAAAGGTAGCCGACGATCGTCAGGCCGCTGTTTTTCGGACCGAAGCCGCCGCCGTGTTCCTGCAGGAGCGTGTACGGCAGTTCAAACAATTGGAACGAGCCGATGGTGCTGGTGACCACAACGAAGGTCGCCACCGGTACAATCGCGGGAACGGTGACGGTCCAGAACGTTCGGATCGGGCCGGCCCCGTCGATCCGGGCCGCCTCGATCAGCCCCTGATCCACATTCTGCAACGCGGCCAGGAAATAGATCATGTTGAAGCCGACATACAGCCACAGGCTTGCAATGATCACCGCCGGCATCACGAGCGCCGGATCATCGAGCCACCGCTGTTCCAAGCCGAAGCCCGTTAGCGTGGCGAGCAGACGATTGAACAGGCCGTAGGTCGGTGTGAACAGGATTGAGAACAGCACGCCCACAAACACCTGGCCGACAAGGTTTGGCAGGAAAATGACCAGCCGAAAAAGGTTCTTGGTTCGGCTGTTCTTCGCGTTCAGTAACATCGCCAAGCCGAGACTCAAGGGAAGCTGCAAAAAAACGGAGGCCACCGCGAACACTGCGGTGTTTTTCATCGCCGTGTAAAAATCTGCGTCGGACAAAATGAATTTGAAATTCGACAGCCCGACAAACACGCGACTATCGGGGCCGCTGGTTTGATAGAACGCCAGCACCGCCGCCCAGCCGTGGGGAAACAGAAAGAACAGTGTCGTAACGATCAGAAACGGGGAGAGGAAGAGATAACCGGCGACGCCGTGATCGCCGAGGAAGCGGCGATCACGACGCGGTGCATTCGTGGTGGCGATACTCCGCCGTGGCGATGTCGCAAGCGAGACGTTGAGCGGGGATTCGGTCATTGAGCGACCCCCTGCTGTTCACCGTCGTTTAGAAAAACATTGCGAGCCATTAGTCGGCGCACCTGATCGGCACATCGCTTTAACTCGCCGGCGGTGAACTCGCGCAGGCCGTCCTCGCCGTGCTGTTCGTAGTAAGTGGCGGCGTTGGTAAACGCTTCGCTGAGCTTTGTCGTTGCCTGCGTGCTGTAGGCGGTGTCGTAGTCTTTCGGCACCTGGCTTGCGACATTCACAAATTCCTGACCAAGCCGCTGGCCACTGTAGAAGGCATTTTCCGCACGAATGGCCGGGTCCGTCCACGCCGTTTTCAGCGGCGGAAGAATATCGGTCGCGGCGAATCGCGGGCCGACCTGCGCGGCGTCGTAATAGAGGTACATCGCCAATTTCCATGCCAGGTCTGGTCGGCGGCATTGTTTGGTGATCGCCAAGCCGGTGCCTCCCCACGTGCTGGTTCGGATACCGCCTTCTTCCCACGTCGGCATCGGCATGAGCGCCATCTTTCCCGCCAAACTTG
>JAQGHK010000394.1 GCA_028288875.1 Phycisphaerales bacterium
CGGGCCACCGGTGGCAAGCGATTCACCAGCCCGCGCGTGGTCATCGCTGTCCCCAGCGGTATCCCGGGCGGTGAACAACAGGCCGTTATCCAGTCGGCCGAGCGGGCCGGTGCCCGCCGCGTGTTCCTGGTCGAAGAGCCCATGGCCGCCGCGATCGGCGCGGGGCTCCCCGTCACCGAGCCCACCGCCAGCATGATCGTCGACATCGGCGGCGGCACGACCGAAGTGGCCATCATATCTCTTGCAGACATCAGCGTTTGCGACAGCGTCCGCGTCGCCGGCGATGATTTCGATGACGCGATCATCAGTCACATGAAGCGCACCTACAACATGCTCATCGGCGAGCAGATGGCTGAACGCATCAAGATCAGCATCGGCAGCGCCAGCCCCTTCCCCGCCGACGCCCAGCCGAGCATGGAAGTCAAAGGCCGCGACATGATCAGCGGCCACCCGCGCAAGATGGCGATCAGCGCCGGCGAGATCCGCGAAGCCCTCCACGAGCCCGTCACCAGCATCGTCGAAGCCGTCAGCCACGTGCTGGAAATGGCCGAACCCGAGCTGGCCGCAGATCTTGTGGACAACGGCATCACCATGGCCGGCGGCAGCAGCATGCTCCGCGGCCTGACCACGGTCATCGGCAACGCCACGGGCCTGGAGGTCCGCCTCGCCGAAGACCCCCTCACCTGCGTCGCCCGCGGCACGGCCGTCTACCTCGAGAACCTGGAACTCTGGAAAGACACCATGGAGTCCGATCAGGACGACATGTAGGCCCCGGACGCGCTCCCGAAGGCACCCTAATCGTACCGCGCCGGCCGCCGTTGTCGGCCAAAATCCGCCGACCTAAATGGGGCCTTTCGCCCTGCTTTTCCGGCCGAAATGGTCGGAGTTCAGGCCGCCAGATTTTCCTTGGCCCGGCCGTGCGAAACGTTATCCTTATCAGGTAACCTGCCGCCCCTCTCGCCGTGATTTCCCCACCTAACCGCCCCCGGGCGGCCGCCCCTTCGCGCGCTAGTTCCGCCCTATCAACTCGGCCGACGGTGTCACTTATAAAATCGAATGTCAGCGCCGCCGATCGGAACAACTTGCCGTAGCGCCATCTGACTCCCTCTCTCGGTATGGCCGGGAGAGGGCTGGGGTGGGGGCTTCCGACGAACGAACTTCGCGACCGAAGTGGGGCGGACGTTCGATGCCGCCCGGTCACAACCACGCCAGCAACTTCTTGCGATCCCCCGCCGCCCACGTCACACTTCATCCACATCTCACCCGGGGAGGGCCCGATGCGAAACGTCATGTCTGCGGTGCTCGTCGCTTGCCTGATCAACGTCTGCTCCGCCGCCGAGCCCGCCAAGAGTTACACCGACGGCACGCTCACGGTTGTGGGCACCGTTGTCGATGAGAAGTGGACCGGCAAGTTCATCATGAACGGCGCGGAGTATCCCGCGACGGCCGAGGGGGAAGATGACGGCACGGTCATCGGCACCTTCCACGCCAACGGCCAGGACTTTCCCTTCACCGGCCTGCTGAAGGGCGACACCCTCACGCTCATCACCGGCGGAAAAACCTACTGGCTTAAACCCAAACCCGCCGCCGCCCCGCCGGCCGCACCGAACCCCCTCGGCGACGCGGCCGCCGCAACGCCGTCCGCTGCAACGCCGCCCGCAGCAACACCATCCGCCACGGCAGCAAGCGCCCCCGCCGGTTACACCGTCGTCCATCAGACCGAAGCCGGCCAGGCCCTCACGGCCGCCAAGGCCGACACCGATAGCGTCCGCGCCGCGCTCATCGCCACGCTGAACGACATCACCCCGCTGTTCGATGCCAAGCCCGTCGTCGGCGGTGCTTATGAAGATTCGAAGACCCACCGCAGCGGCGGCGCGATGTTCACCGCTGCCCTCAAAGGCAAACCGGTGCGCGGCATGGTCTCGACGCAGCTCGCCGACCAAGGGGCCAATGGCAACGGCGGCAATGGCAAAGGCGCCCGCGTCGCCGTCCTCTACGCTAATGCCGACGCGACGGCCGATGACGTTCGCACCCTCACCACGCCGCCGAAGCCCGCAGAGGCGAAGGCGGCAGAGGCGAAGGCAGCAGATCCGAAGGCCGCGGACGGCAAGCCCGCCAATGTGGATGCTGCGGTGCCCGCCAAGCCGCGAACGCAGGAAGAACTCGCCGCCGCCGTCGATGCCATTCATCTCACGCACTACGACTTCCCCGATGGCACAGGGTCCACCGGCGTAGCCGACGGCTGGACCACCAGCACGCAGTCCGCCCTTGATTGCAATTACCTGCAAGGCCCCGCCGGCCAGCACATTGCCGTCGGCGCGAGTTTCTCCCTGATGACGCCCGATTCCCGCCTCGGCCGGGCCGGCATGGCCGGCGTGATGGTCGCCCCTTTCGCCGACCCGCCCGACGCGCTGGCCGAGCTGATCCCGCTGCTGAGCAAAATGAGCGTCAACGGCGGCGGCGCGCCGATGCGCCTCGATAAAATCATCGACAGCCAACCCGTCCAGGCCCAGTTCCCCGGCCAGCGCGCGGCCATCATCAATTACCTGATCACCCATCAGGTCGGCGACCGCACCATCCAGACCCGGAACAACGCCAAGCTCGTCTGCACTCCGCCCGGCCAGGTCGGCATGTGGAACATCTTCGTCACCGAAATGACCGCCCCCGTCGATACGTGGGAGCAAGACGTGCCCACCATGCTGGCCATGATGAAATCCCGCCGCGAAAATGCCGCCGCCTGCCAGCAGGTCGACCTGCAACGCCAGAACGCGATCCGCCAGCAGGGTGCCGATTCCCAAGCCCGCCTCAACGCCCAATTCGAAGCCGGCCAGGCCCGCCACCGCGCCCAGACCGCCAGCTTCGACGCCTACAACAAACGCTGGGAAACCAACCAGAACACCATCGCCCGCTCGAACGATAACTTCGTCGAACTCATGAAAGGCACCCGCACCGTCGTCGACACCCAAACCAACACGAAGTGGGACCAGGACCTGACGAATGTCGACGGCGTCGTGAATAGCCTGAACGCGAACGACCCCGGGCGATTTGTGGCGGTGCCGTTCCGCGATGAGCAGGACCCGCTGATCGGGCGGTGAAGCGCGGAGACACACGTTGCCGTTTGGGTGGCTTCGGCTCAGGCTCTCTTCAGGTTTCGCACGTCGCAAGTACCCAAGCACGACGATAGTTATTCTTGATGCGTTCAAAGACGGTTGAGGGTGCAAACCCGATAGTCTTCAGCAGAAGCATTTGCAGCAGGTAGCGCATCCTTTCTGCTGCTAGCATTCGATGTTCGTCCGCGATAACAAATTCGCCCTTAGAGCCTTCGTCGCGATGAGTAAGATAATTTCTTGTATCCGTAATGCTCTGCGCGAAACGCTTAGCGTCCCCGAAAAGCGACTTCTGAATTTCTGGGTCAAGTGATTGCAAGGCCTTGGTTAGCCTCTTCCTTAACGAATAAGCGTTTGCAAATTTCAGCTTGTTCTTGATCGCCTCTCGATGGTCGCTCGCAACAGTTGCAGGGATTGATGCCACAAGCGGAGTGTAAATTTCCGTTATGTACTCATCCTCATCAGCAACGTAGTTGCCACCATCTTCCTCACGATGCAGAACTTCAAAGGCTTGGCTCAGTGTGAGAATCGCTGTGCTCGGGGTCTGCTTGCCACCGATGAAGATGCTCTCGAAAAGTTCGTATGCCGACTGAAGCTTCTTGCTATTCTCGATCCATGCAGACAGGCAATCACCCAACTTGCTGCCGACCTCGGTGAATGGAACGAGCATCTCCGAACTAAGCATTTCCCTGGATCGCTCGCGGAATTCCTGCGGCCAGATTAATGAGCAAATCGTTTTATCGATCTCCCTCGTCGCCAAATTTTCAGGCTTAACGATGAGGTGAATTTGTCGGATTTGAACACTGGCTCCAATGATCGTCGTGAAAAAGCGACTAATCTCGCGGCAGACTTCAAGCCACTTCTCAAGTTTCCACGTGCTTTCTGCTTCAAGTTCAATCTGAACATGCGATCTAAATTTTATAGTGGCCGGTGACCGTGAAGACTCATAAGCAGTGGCAACACGCAGCTTGATATCGAAGCCGTGGCTTCCGACCTTCTCTGTCAGAATGTTTTCATTGAATGCTTTAACAATCATTTCTGAACGCAAGCCGTTATCTAGCTGGTCAAATGAGATCAGCCTCCGGTCTACCCATTCGGTGAGGTGGTCGAGTTGCAAGGCGCAATACGAACTCAGTGGTTCTTCGGCATCGTCAGAAATAACACCAAATAATGATCCGGTCGCTGAATAGATGGCCGTTGTCATTGCGCCACCGACGTTTGTCGACGCCGACTGTACCCCGTAAAGCGTGATGCATTGTCCGCTGTGGGCTTGGCCCAAGATCAGTGGAGGGCCAAAAGTCCGTCCAAATTCTCCTTCAGGCCTCTTGATGTTGCGGTGAGTTGGCACGGAGGCGAAATGCCTTTCCAGCGTGCCGTCCAAGTCGAGTTTTAAATCGCCTGACTCACCGACCTGCAATGTACCGGTGACTTTATTGTCGGACGCCTCCGGCAACCACCATCGTCCTTTAAGCTCAAATGCGCTGCCAAGCCTTCGTTCAGCCATTGAAGCCCCTGAGAACGATAGAAGTTGCGGCCTCGTTTGAGGCCTGTAGGACAAGTATCAAACTACATACTACCTCTACATCAGATGCGGCTTACCCAGCGCCCGGCGGGTGACTTGGAATTGGCCGAGATGCATGTACGGATGCGAGCCGAGGAGGATCGCCACGCTGCCAAACGTTGGGGCGAAGTTCTGAAAGTGCTCGGGGGTGGGCTTGGCGAGGTCGGCGTCGCTGAGCTTGGACGCCCAGGCGGCGGCGGCGTCCATCGCCTGATCGAATCGGGCGAGCAGCTCGGCCTTGCTCGGGAAGAACGCGGCGTCGTCAAACGCGGCCTTGCTCTTGCCGAAGCGCGGATCGTCCTCGTAGGGGAACGCAATGCTCGGGTCGCAGGTGGTGACCATGCCGCGCGTCGAGTTGGCCAGATGGCCCAACTGCCAGATCGCATGATTGGCCGTTTTGACCGGGCGCGCCATCATGTCCGCGTCGGAAAAATCCGCCAGCGTCATGCCGATCATGCCCTTGGTCTGCAGGATATTCTTCGAGAAAAGTTCAGCAACGGACATTGAGAGCCTCCATTAGGTTGCGGTTGGACGGGTGGGACAGGTTAGTAATCCAAAACTGTGATTTTCGAAGCTTTCGTCCGAGTTGCAATATACAGGTTTGAGTACCAACCGTTGCCACCCGCCCCACGAAACTACCCGGCGCGGTCGAGCCAGCCCATTTGTCGGAGCTGATCGCGGATAGTTCGGTAGGTAAATGGACTGACATGCAGATTGAACTCCGCGTCCGCCATTCTGATTTTTGCGCCGTACCACAACGAGATAGTCACGCTGTCGATGGCGTCGGCCGGTAGGAACCACACATCGTGGACATTGCCGGGATTCGGCCAATCGGGATGGCGGACGACCGGGTCACGCAAATCCGCGTAGGTGCCTCGCCAGACCAGCTCGCTGCCAAGCGATTGCTCGTCCTTCCGCATCAGGGGCTGGCCGAAAGGGCCTGCCGCCGCGGCCGCGGCGGCC